>CAZYTB010000117.1:0-6973 GCA_964650375.1 uncultured Campylobacterales bacterium
CGCAGAATCGCTCAACCACACCCTGATCGAACGCGGTGTAGGTTCCATGAATACCGTGTCGTGCAGGGTGATAGGTCACGCAGAAAATGAGTCGAAGAATACGCAAGCCGATGGCGACGATGTTCGCCTTGAACTCATCGTGTCGCCCAAAATAGCAAGCACCATCATCGACTTCCTCCGATTTGAGTTGGATACGACCACGTTCCTCAGTGTGAGCGTCGAAGATATTGTCGGCTTCCAACGAAACGACTCAGCCGCCACCCACTCGGAGACGCCTCGCGAACATTCGACGTCGCCCATGTAGCGTTTCCCGGTGATGCGATTCTGAACGAACGCATCGGTCGCGGCCATCCATCGCAGAGGTCAAACCAATTCCGCTGGCGTCAGAATGGCGGAAACTTCCCGCGACTTTGACAACCTGAAGTCTGCGTAACCGCCTGTTTTTCAGGGAATTACGCTCGTTTCGTCAGCCTCCGGTGCTCGCCGTCCGCTGACGATTCCTCCGAAACAACTTGAATTGGCACTGGCAATCGGACGCGCCGTCTCAATACGATGGACGTTGCGGAGGCGCAACTCGGGGAAAACGCTAGCCATTTCGTTTCGCGATCGTTTTGTTCACCCTGTCAGATCATCGGCAAAAGCGACTATACCCAGCGGAGGCGGTCTCTCGTGAGTCATCTCGTTCAACTTGGACCGACGTGA
Source organism: uncultured Campylobacterales bacterium (assembly GCA_964650375.1). Taxonomy (GTDB): domain Bacteria; phylum Campylobacterota; class Campylobacteria; order Campylobacterales; family Sulfurospirillaceae; genus JAADIZ01. The sequence goes on from CAZYTB010000117.1 coordinate 703, forward strand.
AGATCGGTCCAGGTGCCACGCGATCGTCGTTACTGTCTTGTGTCTAGCGAATTCTTAGTGGGGGCGGAGGAGCTCTCACCACCCCCCACCTCATGCGCTTCTTGGGGTACCGGGCACCTTTCAAGGAGGTATGAAGTATGCGTCAATCGGTTTCGAGTTTCGTCGGTTTCCTTGTGTGTGTGTTGTCAGCGGGCAGCGTGCAAGCCAATCCCACTTGTACCGACTTTGGTGATCGAAACGGCGATTGCCGAATCGACTTGGTGGACCATGCGGCGCTGACCGAGTGCATGAGCGGCCCCGGTATTTCAGCCGACCCGCGATGTATCTGTTTCGACAACGATGCTGACAACGACGTCGATATGGAAGACTTCCGTGTCTTTCAGCAAGCGTTTACAGGCGATCAACTCATCACTGCATGCGACATGACGCCGGCTGCGCTGGAGCCAGCCGCCCTGCACCCTCCGCCAGTATTGCAAGCCATGCTTCTCAATGCGGCCCAACTGGACCCGGGCGGAATTCTCAGAAGCCACTCCAAAGGAGGAGGCTCGTCCACCTGGCCTGTCGTATTTGAGGGGGAATACTATTACTCAGCGGTTGACTTGACGATCACCAGCCGCGGCTTCGACTTTGTGTGGTCTCGAAAGTACCGTTCAAAAAATGGTCCCGCGACGGCTATGGGTGATAATTGGGATTTCGGCTACAACATCTCCCTCGAACAGGCGGGTGTTGATCTGATTCTGCACGACGGCAATTCGCGTGCAGACCGATATGTGCGTGTCTCGGGCCCGGGGGGTGACTCCTGGTGCGCTGCGGATTTCTTTCGAGAGATCACACAACTGCCAGACGGTTCGTTCGTTTGCACGTTTCCCCACCGCAACGTCTGGCGGTTCCACCCCCTCGACGGCTCGCCACAAGCTGGCCGACTCAGTGAGATGGCCGATCCCAACGGCAACACGATGGCATTCTCGTACGATGTAGCCGGTCGCCTAACAACCGTCGTTGATACGTTGGGACGGCCGGTCACGATCGCATACAACGTGGATGATCAAGTTTCGTCCATCACGGACTTCGCAGGTCGGCAGGTTGTATATGAGTACTACAGCGTTCTAGACACACTTGGAAACGAGGGCGACCTCAAGTCAGTCACGTCGCCTGTCGTTGTGGGCACGCCCAATGCCAACGATTTTCCCACTGGAAAGACGACGGTCTATTCCTATTCGGTCGGCTCACCAGACAACGCTTTGAATCACAACCTCCTTACGATTACCGACGCGAAGGGGCAGACATACCTAACAAATACTTATGCACCGACGCTCAACCCGCTTGATCTCGAATTTGATCGCCTTACCCGGCAGGTATTGGGCGACCCCACAGACATCATCGACTACGTCTACGAAACGGAATCACCCACTAGTACCAATGGGTTTGCCGTTACCCGCACGATCATCAACGACCGCAACGGACATGTGGCGGAACTTCTTTTTGACAAGTTCAACCGATGTGTTACCCAACGGCAGCTAACGGGCCAAGCCGACCCCAATAGTCCGACTTCGTCCACCGTCAACCGGCCTGTGAACAAGCTGCGCGCGACGGACCCTGATGCCTTCGAGACTCGCTTCGAGTACAATGGAGATTCCCTGCTTGCGAGGGTTGTTGACCCCGAGGGCAGTATCGCCGAGTACACCTACGAAGGTGACACGTCCTTTCTCGCTCCCACCCGGAACAAGGCAAACGTCACTCAGTCTAAACTCATAGCCGGTCCGCGCGGTGGCGATCAGTCACAGATCGTCACGACTCTTGAATACGACGCAAACTCAAACGGAGCGACGAACAAGGTTACGCGCTTGGTTGACGGTAGAGGGAACGAAACCAATTTCGATTACGATGCTGCTGGCAATCGAACGCGCACGACGCATCGCATCCCGTCGATCGTCGAAGACTTTGAGTACAACACCTTCGGCCAACTTAGCGCGCATATTCGTCCGGACAACGGAAGCGGTTCTCGTCGACGCGACGAATATGTCTACTACAATGCCGGGCCATCAACCGGTTATTTGCAAAATGCAATCGTGGACGCACCTGGAGTAGCATTGACGACAACCTACGAGTATGATTTGGTTGGGAACATCCTCCGCACCGTCGACGCGCGCGGCAACGATACGCTGCGAACTGTGAATCAACTCGATCAGGTTGTGCGCACCCTTTCGCGGCCGGTCGATCCGGGCAATTCGATCCGGTATGAAGTCGATACGTTCTACGATGCAAACGATAATGTCGTGCGGGCGGACGTGCAAAACCGAGATGAGACCCACACGCTCTATCCCAATGCAGCCATCACGACGTTGTACGACTATGATATTCTGGACAAGTGCATCCGCGTAACGCAGGAAATCGATCCCGGCAACAACGTCGTCGTGGAGTACGAGTACGACGCACAACGAAACCGCGTGCTCGTCCGAGACGGTGAAGCAACCAACGGAACCCAGCCAACCAATACGACCACGACCCTCTATGACGAGCGCGACCTCGTATTTCAAGAAGTCCTTGCTGTCGGAGATCCGTCGCAGTCCACAACTCAATACGATTATGACGGAAACGTGAACGTCGTCCGAACCGCGCAGGGCCTGGAGGGCAATGCACGCGTGACCACATGGGGCTACGACGGTTACGATCGGGTCATGCCAACTACGGATGCCATGGGCAATCTAAAGACGTGTCAGTATGACGAAAACGGAAACCAAGTTTTACACCACTTAGCCGGCGAACTGTTAGATGTGGTCGGCAGCGCCGGTAACGTTCGCCTCTCTGAAACATCGTTCACCTTCGACGCCTTGGACCGTCGCACTCGTAGCGATGTCGAGTTCTTTGACGCGACAACGCAGAGCCCCATTGGCGATGGCCTCTCCTCGACGGTCACCGTTTATAGCGATAACTCGCAGGTGCTCAGCGTCACCGATGACAACAACCGCGTAACCACAATTCAGTATGACACAGCCAACCGACCGTCGGTCGTCACCGACGCCAAGAACAATACGAAGACATATACATACGATCAGAATTCCAACGTATTAAGCGTGACCGAGACCGACAAATCGGACCTCGGTTTATCCGACGAAGTGTTCGTGACCACATTCGTCTACGATCGCCTCGACCGTGTCGTTTCGACGACAGACAGTTCGGGCAACACGCTAACCTACGGCTACGACTCACGGGACAATCGCGTTCGGACCGTGGACGCCCTGTCGAATGAGACCCGCCTCGAATACGACGGACTTGATCGGGTGCTCACAAGCACGACGGACATCGATGGTGACGGTGCCGATGGCGATGGCACGGACATCGTGGTCACGCGGGTGTGGGATGACAGCTCGCGCCTCGTTCAGCAAACCGACGACAATGGCAACTCCACCGTGACCGTCTATGACGCCTTGAATCGTACCACGCTCAGGAACCTCGCCGATGGTACACACGAAGCGTATGTCTACGACCCCCATCACACGGTCGTCGCCCGGGCAGACGCGAACGGATCTAGTTTCCTAAATACCTACGACTTGCTGAACCGCTTGACCAATACGAACATTATTCTGGGCGCCGGCGTCGCTGCGGATACGACGTTTGAGACATTCACCTACGACGGGTTGAGTAGGGCGGTCTCATCGCAAGACGATGATGTGACCAGTAGCTTCGCCTGGACTTCACTTTCCGACATGACGCAGGAAACGACCGATGGACAAGCCACCACGTCGATCTACGACGGGGTGGGCAATCGTCTTTCTTGTACATACCCGTCAGGCCGCACATTCGCTTACACGTACGACACGCTCAATCGGCTCTCGACGATTCATGATGGCCCGAACACGCTCACGAGCTATCTCTACGTGGGAGCGGACCGAGTCACAATGCAGCAGTATGGCAATGGCGCTCGTACGACATTCACCTACGATGGTATCCAGGGCGTCCCGAATCCTCCGCTCGACTTCGGATCGAAGCAGGTCGTTGGCATTTCGCACACATCCGGCCCGACGGCGATCGATTCGCGCACCTTCACATGGGATCAGATGTATAGCAAGACCGAACGGCGCGACGTGCGTGCGGCTGGTCCGCAGTTACGACATGCGTACCAGTATGACAGCGCCTATCGCATGACCAGCGGTCTGGAGGAAGACGGTATCGGCATCGTGACGCGAAACACGATCTATAACCTTGACGGTGTTGGTAATCGCACTTCGCTCGGTGGATTTGGCGGCGTTACAGGTCCGTACCTGCTCGATCCCATTTCCCCGCCGGCAGACTTTCAGGTCAACCAATACACGCAGACGCCTCGTGACGATCGACTGTACGATGACAACGGGAACCTTGCGAGCATCGTGAGTCCTATAGGAACGACCGATTATGCCTACGATGCCTACGATCGACCGGTTCTGCGGGTGGACTCACTCAGTGGCGACACAGCCACATACGTTTACGATGCGCTCGGTCGGCGCGTGCGAAAAACAGTCACGCCCGGTGGAGGCCCACCCGAGGAGATCCACTACTTTTATGATGGTATCAACGTGATAGAGGACCAGGATTCCAACGGACTCACATTGGCCACGTATGTGCGCGGGGCGCGAGGCAACGATATCGTCTGCGTCGAAAGCGGCGGACAGGTGGTTTACCACCATACCGATGACGCGGGCAACGTCATGGCATTGACTGATTCCAATGGTGTCGCGGTCGAACGGTACGAATACGACGACTTCGGCGCGCCGAGTATTTTCGATGGCGGCGGTGTACCAATGGCAGCATCCTCGGTTGGAAACCAGTACATGTTTGCCGGCGAACTACACGATTCCGAGACGGGTTGGTACTACAGTCCCAAGGGCGGCTACATGGCACCTCCGCACGGCCGCTACGTCACGCGCGATTCAGGGGGTTCTTGGGACAGTTCTGGTGGTTTTGGGAATGCCTACACCTACGCCGGTGCGAATCCGTGGTCAACAAGCCGCGGACGAGGCAATGGAAATGATGGCGGAATAAAGGTTATTATAGTCGCAAAGATGATCGCGAACTCGGGTGGTTCTGGCAGCGGTCACGGTCATGTGACCGTTCTGAAAGCAATGGCCAGAGGAGGACATCGAGGCCACGTTACTGTCCTCAAGGCCATGGGCAGCGGAGGTGGCGGCGGCCACGTCACAATTCTCAAAGCAATGGCCAGAGGAGGACACCGCGGCCACGTTACGGTTCTCAAGGCCAGAGGCGGCGGCGGGATGATTGACCAATACGTTGAGTCCTTGCAAGGCGGCACGACACGCGGCCCGTGGAAAGGCGGAGACTACAATTCGTCACGTTCAAACAAGAGTAACTCGATTGCGGCAGGTGGTGGTGGCCACAACGGTCACGTTACCGTACTAAAGTCTAGGAGCCTCGGCGGCGACTACAACTCATCACGCTCGAACAAGAGCAATTCGATTGCAGCAGGTGGGCATAATCCCCCTTCGGGCAAAAGAAAGGTGAAGTTCAAGGCGGGTGCCGATCTCTCAAAGAAAGTCAATATAGCTGGCGGTGGTGGCGGACACATGGGAACGCTGGGTGCTTACGGACGCGGTGCAGCCGAATATTATGGGAACTCATCGGACGTAAGAGCAGGAGGAGGCGGGCTCTGCCCACCCTGCGGCATGTGGAAGGCTGTGTGCATACAAAAAGGAACGCAACCTACGGGTCAGCTTAAGATCCTCCCCTCGTGCAACAATATATCATCGAGGTAGAACGACGGGATACGGGATACGTTGCAACGGACCGCTTTTCGGTACTACAACGCTAGCGGGGTTGCAGCCGAAGGGCGCAAACGACCAAGGCCGTTCTTGCATACCCATCGCACTGCTGCCGAGTAGCTGTCCATTTGCAACTAGATTGACTGGGCCAAGGAAAGCCAATACATCGCAAGCTCGGAGACCTGACCAGCGCCTCGGATGCGCTTCCCGACCTGACCGATGACAGCCTACGCGGGGAACCGCTCCGAGCGACGGGGACATACGACGGTTCGGCGGACACAGGGCGCAAAATCACCGCAGCGCCCCCTCAACTATACTCTCAACACTTAGCGCGCCAAACGGTGCAATTGGGTGCGGCGCGGTGCAACGTCGGTCCGAGTAACTCGCCGCTTGCTGGCGATCGTAAACCCAGTAGAATCACAAACATATGCGACCGCGTGCAACCCCATGCCGCATCGCGCACCAACAGCGCCGCCGTAGCTCAGTTGGTAGAGCAGCGGTTTTGTAAACCGCAGGTC
>CAZYTB010000118.1:0-6952 GCA_964650375.1 uncultured Campylobacterales bacterium
GAGATATACAATCCCGGGGTTGAGAAGGATAGGGATGAAATTATCGAGGCTATACTAGAGGTAGATAGACATAGCTGTATTATCGGTCCTGAAAATATGAAAGAGCTTAAGGCTAGAGCAGGTATGAAAGACTATATCGCTAAATTAACTATCGAAAAACTCAATGAAAAGTATGGCGAACTGGCACAACATATTGACAAATGTTTCATAAGATTTCCTATTGAAAATACAACATATGGTGTAATATTTGGGAGAACGATATTCTCCGCGATCAAAGTCGCTTTAGGGTTTGGAGGAAGAGATTGGGAGTCTCCATTTATGTGTACTAATGTCTTAGTGCCCGAAGAAAAAATCACAATGAAGACATTTGTAGAAATAGCAAAGACAGGACAACGTACACCACTTCATTACGAAATTGCATTACCAGGGAAGTACAAATTCAAAATACTTGTCACAAAGAAAGAAGAATTCAATCAAATCAAGAATAGGCTTAACGGTCTAATGGTATTCATTGGCCATAGAAAGAAAGAAGGGTTCGGCATCTGCTATATTTACTTGACGTAAATCTTTTGTTTTGTTTCTTCATTCTTTTCTCGGGTCTATGTTCTACATTCTGCGTTTTACTGACTGCATACTTCTGTTTGTCCTCTATACTCTCTCCCATAAAGTTGCTCTCTAACTAACTGCTCGATACTATTGTCTGTCTTCTACTCTCTACTACCTTCCTACTATCTTCTCCACACGTTTAAATGAAAAGTAAGTATGTTACTCCCTTCTATGCTCTCCATTCTTCCCTCTCTACTTGTTCGTAATGTTTTTACCCTCTTGTTAAGACATGTACTTCTCGGGCCTTGTAGCTACGTGCTGACATGTACTGTCTACTATCTCACGGCTTCCTTCTCCACTCGGGAGCATGTAGCTACTACTTACTGCGACCTACTGACTGCTTCCTTCTTTCTCCCTGTTGTTCACTTACTTCTCCTCTCCCCCTCGGGGATCGATATGAAACTCTATATTTCAGACAGGAATCTAGATGAAATTCTTAATGTCTTTGCTAAATGCAACATTTCTGCTCCTATCGAGCTCAGATTTAACTTTAAGAGACTTAGTAATGATGAAAAGAAACTACTGGTTGCTAAGGTAGCTAAAATGCTCAATATAAGCCCTGAAGCCGTTAAGTTAATGAACAAATTCAAAATAGTTAGAGGACTCGTATTCATATGCGAAGACTCAACATGTGATAAAACAAAACCTAGACCATTGTGCACTATCGAAGGATTTGCCATGCTTAAAGCATGGCTAGAGCTCTAACCACATTGCTATGCTGTATTACGTTTTTATTTCTCTATGTTTCTCGGGGATGTGTATGAAAGTGAAAGTAGAAAAAGTTGGATATGTGTTAGCAATACTGTTTTATGTCATTTTACTGATATCAGGAATAGTTTCTATTGTCTATGCATCTCACTTGATAATTGTCCCTAAAACACCTATTGCCATAATTGCATCGATATCCATGTTTGGATATTACATTACTTCAATGTTTGGATTCATAAGATATACCGCAGAGCTGGGGTTTATTCCATTTCTAGTATTTACTGTTGTTCCAATATTTATTTGGTTAAACACACTGCTTTTACTTACTTAACTTAACACTTACCTATCTCTCAGAGGTTGGTATATCGATCTACCTGACACCCTACCTGGAGAAGGAGTATGAGGTTGACTGTGATGGACAGGTCATTAAGCTAAAGCCAGTCAAGGCATGGGTACTTGCACCAAAGGGCAGGAAAGGCGTCATAATCGGACTATTCAAATGTCCAAACGGCAAAACCATCAGAAAAGCAATAGGCAAAACAGAATAAGATCCCCTTCTCTAAAACTACCCCTTCTTTCTATTCCTCTCGGGGGAGGGGTATGACAGAAGTAACAATAGTTCAAAAGTTAAAGGAACTTACCGAGGCTGTCAAAAACTACCTAGAATCTCTACATGTAATTCAGAAAGAATTCAAATTGGGTGAAGAAAGCACTATGAAAGAGGCAGAAAGCATACACTTACAATGTCTTACAATTAGTATACCTGAAGAACTGTGGAACACAATCGAAACACTCGTAGGTCTTGTTGATCCAGAAGCCAAAGTAGAAGATATAGAAGTCTGCATGTACTACAATGAGCCTAAATTGCTTATACATTTGAAGACAGAGTTCTATAATGAATATGGATCATGGACTACAACAATATACTCAATTGAGCCAATTGAAAAGCTTATCGAAAAAGCGAAAGAATTGAAAGAAAAGGAAGAAAAGTTAAAAGAGTACCTCAACAAGCTGCCTGAAGTTATCAAACAGTTACTTTCGTAATTTCATACCTTTTTCTTTCTTTTTCGGGACCTGTCATGAAACTTGAAGAAATATTCAAGCTACTGGACTTCATCTTAAGATACTGTAAGTGCTGTGACTTAGAAAGATCACTCACAGATACAGACGTTAGTTACCTTTATGCATTATTAGACTATTTCATATTTACTACTTTCAGAGTATCACCATATGATTCTCTATCTGCCGGAGGAATACGAGACAAAAACATTGTAAATGTTGAAAGATGCTTTGAAATTGAACATAGGAAAGAATTTTGTATTAAACTTGAAATTGAGAAAAAAGATAAAAACAAGGTAATGCCAAAGCTAGTCTTCTACATTTCACCGAGCACATAATCTTCATTTTCTTAGTCTCGGGACGAGAACATGGCTTCTCTGAACACTGTCTTTGGTAAGGTCGAATATTCGTTTGGTGTCACAAAGTATGAAGATCTTCACAGGCCTGTTGAGTTTGAGGCAACTGTGAGAGTGCCTAAGATATTGTCACCATTGCTTTCGCGTATTGTTGATCTCATGGAGTCTGGATACATCAGGGTAAGATCATGGCGTGTCCGTCACAACAAGAAGACCAGTACGCTAGTTGTCAAGGCTGTAACTATGAGGAACTATTGGGACACTGCCTACGTCAGGTCTTCGATAGAAACTGCTCTACTCGACTTTTTGATTAGTCCTGACAGTGACTACCGACCATATGGCAAGATCATTATCGAAGGTGCTGAAATATATTTTACATACCATTATGAAATGTTTTCACCATGTTACCTTGCCATAAAAGCAATAATTGTCACAGATAGACAACTACATGAAGACAAGTTCACAAAACATACCCCACAACTCTACACCTACTACAGAGAGTTCCCAATTGATCTAGATGTCAAAACTGCGATAGACATCGTAAAGAAAGAGATTGCAAAATACTTGAGTGGTAAAATACATGAAAATGTCCTTCCGGCAACATTAACTTAACCTCTTTCAATATCTTCTCTCGGGCGGGAGTATGAAGTCCCTTGAGAGTGTTGTATCTATTGTTAGATATGTCTTCTATGGCATGTTCTTTACGACTGATCACGTCTTCGACATGAGAGAATACATTGATAGGCTTGTGACACTTGAAGCGGAGAGACGTGGAATTGAAGTGCACACACGTAAGTACATGTCTCGCAGTTTCATTGAAGACTATACTGACACTATACCATATTTCCGAAAGCTACTCGAAAAGTATCCTGACCTTGTGGCAACCATGGAGTACAAGATGAATCTAGGAAAACTCATACTCATATTCACACCAAGGGGACTATACCACGAAATACAGAACTAGAACAAGTCACATAACTTCTTTTCTCTCGGGTCGAGAACATGAACCATGAGAAGGTACTAGCAAACTTTGTTAAATTCCTACATTCTAGAAGTTTGACGTGGAACGAACTGTTAAGGTTACTTAACGACCTAGCTGACACAGTTGAAAAGTACCTAAACTTAATCCCCATATGCAAGTCTCAGGAATGCGATGAAATAATTCACAGACACTTAAGTCACTACCACAAGCTCTATCTACTTGCCTATGCTTACATACCGCTTGCTGTTTAACCAAGCTCTTTCTCTTTCTCGGGAACAAATATGAACATTACAAAGTTTAAGCTAACTCAAGAACAAGCAATAGCAACTAGATTAAGACAAGGTGAAGCTGTCTCAATCGAGACAGGACTGGGCGAAATCGAGATCTATCCAATCTGCATCGAGGGAAAAGGTTGTCAGGGGGTTATAAGAGTCAGGACACATAATGGAAAGGTAATTCGTGCAGAATTGAAAAGTGCTAGAATTATCTGGCGTCTTGGTGATGTATTGGAGAGAAATGACGTACAAGACTTCATTGAGTGGGTTAACTATGTCATAAGCCTCACTTCACTAATTAAGCCACTGTTAGACAAGTATTTACCTACCGAATATCACATGCAACCGTATTGGGGTGTTGAAATCACCATCTTTACCGCTCACTGTGATTTACCAACATGGGCTGACCCAAAGAGACCACATGAAACAATGGCAATCAAACTCGACAGTCTTCTACGAGCACTTAGACGCTTCTAAACTCACGCTCTTTCTCCTCTCGGGTAAGAACATGGGTATCGCAGTTGGTCGTTACCAATACCATTACATAGATCTAAGGCAAGCACCTGAAAAGCTGAAGAAAATACTAGAGAAGATACATGCACTGGGTCTGATGCTAGAGCTAGTCCATGTACCATCACAGAAAGTTTCTGAGAATAGAGAAATTGCTGAGCACTATATCGCTAGAATACGTGCAGGAAGAAAATATGATGCTATTAGAGTTGCTGTAGGCCTCAACTATGTTAAGCTCATAATTGCCACAGTTAAGGACTATGAAGAGGTCGAAATTACTAAAGGCAGCTTTCGCATAGTTGAAGTACATACTAGAACAAGTTCACTTGCTAAATTCGGAGCCTTAAAATACAGGATAAACCTACAGTATATCCTTGACAATGAGAAACACCTCTACATTGAAATAATCGCTAGTAAGGTAGAGTTACGCTACATTCCAGAAATAGATAAGTTAGAAATAGTGCCCGAAGCCGAGAAATAATCTATTTCACTCAGTCTAACTTACTTCATTTCTTCTTTCGGGGTATGGATATGCCAACTCAGGTTCAGCTCCATGACTGGGCTCAATTATTTGTTAAAAACTATACTAAGACTAAGCTAGATGATTGGGTTCTTATCTAATAAAGGAGGGCAATGTAACTGTTGTCGTAGTTATTTTCGAGGTTAATTCTCCTGAAGATGTAAGTAACATTGAAGAGAAACTTGCCAAAATCATCTACAAGGTGTTTAGAACTAAAGTTGAGTCATGCTATAAAATTGACCCGAATTGGGATATACCACACCTCTATGTTCTCAAGAGCAGGAAAGGTAAATACTTTGCAAGTGTCGAGACAGGTGAAGATGGTGTACTTCGAATAATCATTGCTAAGTAATCAACATGTCTCGGGATTTAGCATGATATCTAGGATAGAGTCTGAACGTGAGGTGCATCAGCGAAAGTGTGTATTAAAGAGTGGTGTGTTTAGTGAGTTTGTTCAGCTTGTTAGGTCTCTCTTTCCATGTGTTAGAGAGAAGGATATTGAGCTGTACGTCACGTTGCTTAAAGTTAACGATTATAAAACTGTTTCAGAGCTCTGTGACATTCTCCGTAAGTCACGTTCAGCAATTGAGCGTAGTCTCACGAAACTTGTAAGTGCAGGCTTTGTAGAACGTAGAACGTTCCTGAATCACAAAAGTGGGTACGTATACTGCTATAAAGCAAAATCTATTCACGAGGTTAAGCAAACATTGCTAAAGGCATTAAACGAATATTATAACAAAGCATGTGAACTAATCGAGAACATTGACAAGCTACTGCTGGATATGCGGACAGGTACTTGATCGGTTCCTCGGGAGTTCACATGTCGTGGATTAGGAAGGTTAGGAACATCTTGGAGAAGTATTGTGAAGTTGAGGAACATGGTGATCATATAGTGGTCAAATGCAGACTCTGTGGGTATGTTATGACTGTGAGAAACAGGAGGGAAATGTACAATGCAGTATATAACCATTTCAGGTTTGCAACAGGTCTAGAACATAGGAAGGACTACATAAAGATGAGAAACATACATTATCTACACCTCGTAAAAGCGTGACAACTACCTTCATTTTCGGGATTTTCATGGTCAATATCGATATTATAAAGCGTATTCGTGAATCTAAGATATCTAACAAGGTGCTTGTAGATGTTGCTGACCGTCTAGCAAATAGGAAATGTAAAGGGCTGCTAGTTGCTAAACTTCTGCTCGATGCAGTTAGAGTAACTAGCCTAGACTTGAAGGAGTACATGAAGAGGTTTGCAGAGATGTACCTAACGTTTAGGCATGGATATGATTGGGACAGGGTACTAAGATACAGTTTGTGGGGTACACCATGTCAACAGTATCGCACAATTGCGGAGATAGTATACTTCTGGTACGACATAGACAACTGTAACAGCTATGAGGAACTGATTGAGAGACAGGAAAAAGATGCAATAGAACTCGCAAACATACTGGGAAACATATGGAAAAGAACATGTGGAGAGTAGGCACAAAATAAAATGTATCAACAATTCTCGGGGTATGTACTATGGTAGAGGACAGGTTTGAACCAGTTCCAGAACCTGAAGAAGAAATTGTAGAAGATGAGGAACCGATAGAAGATGATGTTGAACCTATCGAAGATGAGGAAATTGTTGAATCTCCAAAAATTGACTATAAAGCGCTTTACAGAGAGTATAAGGAAATTATTGAATATTCAGGAGTCAGGACTGTCGTCAATGAGGCGCGTGAGCTTCTCAGTGAGTTTGTTGAGAAGAATGTTAGGTCTATAGAACTTACTGATCAGGTAGTTGAACACTATGCAGGTGGCGGATACTATCAGCAGTCGTCCGACATTGAGCATCAGCTTGAGGAAGGTGAAGGTGTAACAATTCCCGTCGAGTGGTGGTACAACGAGGACTTTTACGAGTATGCGATTGGCTACATAACAATTGT
>CAZYTB010000119.1:0-6783 GCA_964650375.1 uncultured Campylobacterales bacterium
CAGCACTTTAACATGTGTTGGTCAGCTTCTGTGCATTTAATGTTCATGTTTTTGAGAATTTTCGCTACTCTATCCTTAACGTTTGTTATTATGTACGTGCACTTTGGTTCTGTTTCACTTTGCGTAAATGCACGTTCTAGCTTTATCCTGAGGTCAATATCGTCACATCTGTCCCATATTGCAAACGTTATCATTATTGTAGACCCTGAACATGGGTAACCACTTATATATGCCTCGACTAGAGAATTGTCATTGGTACACCATAACAATATTGGAAATTTCACAGTCAACACAACTTGCTTATCATCCATCTTCGATACCTTGGTGATGAGTCTAAGCTTCTTAATGTAGAGATCGATGAGAAAATTAACAAGTTCCTGCATTTCAACATCCCGAGAATAATGTTAATCAACTTAGAATAGTTCTGGCTCTTCTATCATTGCTTTGAGTGTATATACAAGTCACAGCTTTACGACTCTTGTCTGTTTAATCAACTTAACTATTCTATGTGCTGGCATCTTCTCTGGCAGTTTTACTTATCTTGTTACTTTGTTGATGTTGTACCGTTTCGACACTACGTGACTACTGCCAAGGACGATGTGTGGAACTGTGCTGATTATAGCATAGTTGTCAGCTATCAATGTCAATATTCTACAGAATGTGGACTGTGCATTAATCCTCCGAGGACGAGAAGTTAAGTTACATGTCCTTCACATTTCGCTGTCCTGTACATTAGTTCGCACAGGAACTTGAGTGGGCACATTCTGCACCTCATGTACATTCCATATTGCTTACCGAAGCAATCTGCGATAGGTTCACTTGGAAGCACCTTCTGTACTGCGGGTGGTCTTGCCTGTCTATATCCCTGTGACTTGAAGTAGCTTACCGTTATTTCACACAGCATCTTGAATCTACACGTTGTACATTCAAGCTTCGTACCGTACCACAGTCCAAAACATGGTGGATACATGTTCTGATTCCTAGCCATGTCAATCCCCGAAAAAGACGGTGAATGTGTTGGTGATTCTTTTCAGTTTCATAAATTGTAATGTTGCTAACATTGTCATTCAAGATCTTGACATTCGTGAAGTTCTACCATTAACCTATTTCCCTCTATCACAAATTTGGGTATACATATCTTGCCATTAACAATAATGTAGTTTATGCGATCCAAATTAACGACAATAGTACCCTCACTGTCAGTTATTATGAACTTCTCACTTATACACTTCACACACTCTCCCGAAGAATATAGCGACAGTGACCATGTTATTGACCTGCTTGTAGTATTAGCGTCCACTCTCCCTCTTTTACCTCGAATCCAAGTAGCTTGAAGATGTTGCTATACATCCTAAGTGCAAGATCATTAAGCCTAGACGCTACTTTACGAAGCTCCTCACGTTGAGCACTATCTAACATGTCTAACAGCTTTTCAAACAGTTCACCATCTTCAACATATGCTTCAAAGTTCATTCGATACCTACCCTTCTTTTCAATAACCTCAATTATGACAGGTAAAATCTCCTCGAGACCATCCACAACACTGTCAGTACCAAACCAGTAACTGTTAATTTCGTCGATAAGCCGTTTCTTCACACTTTCAGGAAGATTAGAATCTTCAACAATTCTCACAGCATCATTACGGCACCTCTCAACGATAGAAACAATCTCACTCTTCACCTCACTCAACCTGTTAAGCACAGCCTCAACATTCATAACAACCCCCGAGAGAGTCAGCAACTACGTTGGACTTACTGCTCTATGATGTGTATAAAGTTCACATTGACCCTCATGAATGTGTTTTTCATATTGCATCAGGACGCTCTATTATGGATGAGTTCTTCACATTGCCTGTTCTACTCTATCATGGAATAAATATTCACATCCCTTGTCGAAGGAGCTCTATCATGGGTGGTCTTCTCACATTGCATTAGGGGATCTACTATGGGATGATGTTTCACATTGAGCTCCAGTAGATGATATTGAGCGCTAGTCTCTATCATGTACTCTTTGCTCACGTCACTACACAAGTATTGTGTACTTTTCTCTATTATGATAGACTCCTTCACATTGAGTTGTTACCTCTATCATGTTCTGCCAGTTCACGTTGATTAAAATACTCTATCATGTGGCAGTGACTCATATTGATAGTGTACAAATATTGAGGTCTCTACTCTATGACGTGTTATTACGTGTCTAGGTGTATACATTGTTCACTGCACTCTATTATGAATTGTCCATTCACATTGACTCCAGGGCTCTATGATGCTGCCTTTATTCACATTGTCTCCTATACTCTATGATGTAAGATTCCTTCACATTGCCTTAAACACTCTACTATGTCTGTTCGGCATACATTGTTCCTTAGCCTCTATTATGAATGTTTAACTCACGTTGTCATGGTCGCTCTCTTATGCTACCAACTTTCACATTGCTGTAGTTTCTCTATGATGTACGTAGACTTCACATTGATTTGAGACCTCTATAATGAAGGTTTTTCTCACGTTGGATGTTAGGCTCTATTATGCTTCCCTCATTCGCGTTGCGTACCCGAGAGGCAGTGTGCTGTGCTATGTTTTAGGTTTTGTTTGTTTTTCCTCTTTTCTTTGTCTGTATGTTTCTACTAGTTTCATCAGTAGCTCGTTCATGTGTCTGTACGTTAGTTCAACAATGTGCTGTAGGTTAGGTGGCACGATCTTGTCATAGAGTTGGTCGTTTACTGGGTCTTCAGTGTCTACGAGTGGTGCAAATTGGAAGTGTCTTTGCCTCACCTTTTCAGGCATTGTCCTAGTCCAGAACTTCTCATCTGCACCATATTTGAGGCACATTGCCACTAGCCAAAGATGTGACAGTAGTATCTTCCCAGTGCTGTATATTGCAGCACTGTCTGGTCTATGCACATTTCTACTACGTGCATCATAGTACTTGTATACAGCCCACACACCGTAGTATGGTGGTCTCCTCGAAACATCGGGCTTCTTCGCAAACTGTGGAAGAGCACTCATCCTAGTGTAGCCAAATATTCCAAACACAGTCTTATACATGTGTGCCCTAAGCTCAGGATCATAAGGAAGCGGAAACGCCTTATCCTCCTTCTTAGGAGGCGACTCTGGACTCCAGTCAAGTGGTCTATAGTTAATAATCCACTTCCCTGGAATAGTCCTCCTCATAGGTCTACCACACAGTGGACACTTAACCTCCTCTGGAGGTGGTGGCACATTCCTAGCCCTATACACCTTACAGTTGTCACACACTGCGACAAAGTAGAAGCCAGTCCTAGCCATCATGGGAGATGGCGACTTCAAGTTCCTAGTCGTCTCAAGAATGTAGATTAACCTACCAACACCAATTAAACCCACCCCCTTCACCTTGCTTAACCACCATGTGTAGAGTGGATGCTTCGTCACTATCGGCTCAATCTTCTTCTCAATCTCGTTCCTAGCCTTGTCAAACATCTTGACAATATCATCAATGTTAACTCCCCTGTACTCAATCACAATAACTTCTTCACCACACTTTGGACAGCGCTCTGGAATATCTCCAAGTTTTTTCTTTCTTCTACCTCCACCTAATGTCCTTGTGGCAGTCTTTTCTTGACGAACCTTGATTAAATGCCAGTTTTTGCACATGACAAAGATCGATGGTGCATGCCTATTCACAATCGCAGTCTTCAGCTGGTTAATATCCTCATAACTTGACAATGCATTACCAAGCGTAATCACCTCATCAGGAGACAGAAACAGCATGTAGATTCCCGAGGAAGGTAGAGAAGCAGTGTTGTTTTATTTACCTGAGTGTTGTTCAGCAACCTTCTCCATTAGTTTAAGTTCTTCTTCACTTAACTCAACTTCATGTGCCTCCTCGAATTTTAGTGTTGAATTGTAGCTATTTGGCATGTCATGTACCTCATCTATCACTGCTACAAATGGCTCATCTGCAACTATCTTAACGATCCTGCCACCACCAAACGTCTCCGTCCAAGAGCGGACAGTAACTACCTTATGTGACACCTCTTGCAGCTCCTTCAACTTCTCAATAGCTGCCTTCTTACCCCATGTTAGGTAGATTGTCTTTACCTTTTCCGCATCTTCTGGCTTTAAAACAGTGACAAGTACACGCCTATGATCTGCAAGACTAGTAGAGTTCCAATACTCCTTGATTTCAAGCACATACTTTCTAACCATGGCAATTCCCGAAAACCTACAGCATTAGAAGTTGAAATTATGTTTCTCTGGAAGGGATCTTTCTCAGTTAGTGAAATTACTACTTCTGACATGTTGTCTATGTTTGAGTATTCCTAGCTTATCTATGTTCTTGTGCGTGTCTAGGAGATCCTCTACAGCTAGTATTTCAACACCTTTCCAATGTATACGTACAGTATACTCTGACAAGGCTACAGGATTACCCTTCATGATTTCGTGTTTAGCTACCTTTATGGCTACGTCAAGGTCTTTAGTACATATACTTGGTATACATGTCTCTGCTCTATCACTGGCAAGCTCTACAAGCATGTTGTATCCCTCTCCACTGATTATACCAAAACAATAGACCTTCTCGATCTTGTCATCGGTCATGCTCGACTCCCGAGAAATGACATAACCGCGTTATTTATGTTGGTTCAGGAGAGAAGCTGTAGTGTACACATTTCTGTACTCCCACATAGTCTCCCTGTCTTGTGTAGTTGCAATAGTAGTACGATACTCTGATCCACGTGTTACCAAACCTGTAGTAGACATCGCCAGTGTAGTCCTGCCTATTTGTCCTGTCGACTATTTTGTCAGGTTCAATTTCGTAAGACTTTGCAACCTTAAGCATTAGCCATGCAAGCGGATCTCCAAATTCTACAGAGTCGGCAAGTTTTTCATATATAAAATCTGCAACTATTTTACTAATAGCACTATCTGCATCTTCTCTTGAATATTCATACAATAGTCGTTTGTAAATAATTTTAAGCAACAAAGAAACATCTTCACTCAACTTAACTTCTTTAGGCAGTAGAACATAAGCCCAGACATCTCCAGAATCGAAAATTGTTACATAGTTCACACTTTCAAGAATATCCTTACTTACCTGCTTATGTGGAAGTCCGTCAATGTCTAGTTCTCTAATGATTTCATCGATAATGTCATCATCAAATACGAGAGTCCTATCGTTTATACACTCAACTATAAGCCTCCTAATGGCAGACCCTATCTTCTGCTCATATTCTGATTTTGACGAGGTCATACACATACCCGAGCAAAGAAAGAGATAACTAGTTTAGCATGTTAGAACCATGGTACAAGAATTGTACCACATTTACAGGTTTTGTACTCTAAATCATCTGTTAAAGTAACCCAGTACTCTGTGCCACATTTTGGACATTTGAATAGGACAGTCATATTGTTGGGATCCACCTCAGCCTCAACAACTTCTACCCTATCAAAGATGTCTCCCACAATTTCATTAACTTCAGGATCAACATCTACAACAACTCCCGTAGGTGCCTTAACATATCTCACCGCGAGCCTCTTATCATCCTTAGCAACTATACAAGCAACTTCGTCAGCACCTGCATAAACGTCAACAGGCTCAAACCCCTTCAAATGAAGTGCAACAAGATACCTCAAGAACAGCTTCCTAACATTCTCACTCATTTTAACCCCGAAAGAAGTACAATAAAATAAGTTTTGAAAAGTTGCTATTTTAGTCTTAATGAGGTAGTTGTTCCTCAAGTTGTTTTGACATGAGGACGTCTTCACATGTGTACCATGCTGGTTCTGGTAGTACGAGTGGCACTATTTCGAGTATTGCTTCTCCATTTTTCGGATATAGCCATGTTAGGTGTCCGAAATCTCCGCTTCTATGTTCAATAATGATGAATTCCGCATCGTCTAGAAGCTTTGCAAGTAATGTAGCTGTAGATGCAACATCACTTGCTAAGCTCTTGGTTTCTCGATATAGCACTTTACCCCATCCAAATGAAGTATAAAGCTTATCATCGCAATACTCTTTTACAGTGCCTTTAGCAAATACTATCTTAGCCTTGTAATGTCTCTTAGTTACGAAGCGACACCCAATTACTCTATGTAGCTTCCAATCAAACATCTCTTTCTGCAAAAGACCAAGCTTTTCAACGATCTTACCTGTAAGCTCTAGAACATGTACAGTGTACATACGTGTCCCCGAATGAAGATACTAGTTTATGTAAATATATTTGAAAACAAGATACTAAACGGAGTGAAGTAAGTGTTTATTCTTCTGTCTCTTCCTGTTCCTCTTCTTCTTCTTCCTCATTCTCTAACCAAACAATGTCTCCATTTGGGTAAAGTATTTCAATAAGCTCCTTGAGTCTTGTGAGCTCGTTCTTGTACTCGAGCGCCTTTTCGTATAGTTGCTTTACCTTGCTGAACAGTTCTGGTTTTGGCTCTATCTTGACTTCTCTCTCAATCGGGTAGACTTCGCGTAATCTCTCTAGTTCAGGACTAGGTTCCTCGTCTGTTATGGGTTCATGAATTATATGCTTCAGTACTATTGGCTCAAGTGCAATGATGTAGAGGTCTGTACGGTCAAAATCGTAGTGACCAACAAATTCTCTATATGTCTTACCATAGCGCGTTGCATATATGGCAAATGCAATGACTTGTCTAGCACCTAGGCAATGCCAACATTCCTGTACTGTGCATTTCTTGCACTGTCTTGGAAATATGCGAAGCATCTCAAGCTTAGACATTGGACGTAGCAGAGGGACAATTGTTATGTAGCCAATCGCATACTCGTAAAAGTCCTCGTTGTACCACCACT
>CAZYTB010000120.1:0-6720 GCA_964650375.1 uncultured Campylobacterales bacterium
GCCGATCGCAAAGGCAAATACCAAAACCAGGAAGCCATTGCAGTCCCATCCCGTTTAAAATAAAGGAGAAAAAATTAATGCCGACATACAATTATGTATGTGACAATTGCGGTGAGAAGGATGAACGGCTGGTGTCAATAGCCAACCGTGACAAAAAAGAAAACTGCGAGTCTTGTAAGTCCGGCTTGTACAGCCGTGAGGTGAGTTCGCCTCCCTTCAAGTTGGAAGGCGGGGGATGGGCTGAGGATGGCTATGCCGATTCAATAGCTCCAAAGCGTTCGCACAAAAAGCAAAACAGACAAGTTAAGTTAAATTAAACTGAGGCGGTGTGGGATGAACGAGGATTCTAGCGAGAAGAAAGCCGAGAAATTAGTGAACGATTTGTTCAAGTCAGTGTTTGATGATACGGACAACGAAGAGAAAATGGATGATGTCGTTGCTGTTATAGCTCGTTGGGAACATCTCACCGATGAAGAAAAAGCTGAAGCAATAGTTTTGTCTGGAACCTCGTTGCTAGAATCTGTATACGAAGACATGTACGATTTCATAGTACACATAGCTGAAAGATACCTATTTAAATTCCAATTGACTGTGGCTGCGTCCACACTTATTATCTACCTGGCAATCAAAGGAGTTATTTAATGAAAAGCAAGCTAGTAGTGTTGGACTTCCAGCACATCAATAAACCAAACCGACCCAAAGACCGGGGAGCGTCTTATCCTGGTCACATCGACAGTAAAATTAAAGCGTTCAATGAAGTTGATATAGTTATCGAGTACATGAACAAGATGCGTATCGGCTTGGAGAAGAGCGGACACAAAGTTGTGTTCGGGCTATCCGGGTTCTACGGCCAACGCCATACTCAAGTGAATGATATGTTTCCTGGTGCCAATCTCTACATCGCCGGTCATATCAATGCCGGAGGCGGAAGCTATGCTCGCGTGGAAGTTGATTACAGAGCTGGTTCCAGTACAAGGAGAATTGCCGGGCTTGTATCCGACAACTTCGCTAAGAAGCTTCCAGTCTCTAGGTCAGAGGTTACAACGCTTCGTAAAACTAGTCGTGGCTTTAGCTGTATTAACGGCGTCAGATGTTCCGCTATTCTGTTAGAGCCATTGTTTATTGATTACAAGTCTCACCGTGAGTTCATGTCAAAGCAGTCTGGAACAAAGGCAATTGCTGATTCTGTAATCGAAGCCGTTAACGTATGGGCCCAGGACTAATACAATGGATGCTTTATTTGAGCGAAAGAAATCACCGAATCCTAGTGCCTACGATCAGTTCTTGGTAGTGGACTATAGTAACCTGAAATACAAGGTTGCTATGGCCTCTGGCTACCAAGAGACTTCCACGCAGGGTGGAGTACCTTCAGGACATATATTCGGTATGACAAAAATGTTACTGGGACTGTTCACTAAGTTTCAAGCAGGAAATACCATACTTGTTTTCGCTCACGACTGCCACCCAGAAGCCAAAATAAAATTGTATCCAGAGTACAAGGCTAACAGAACAAATTCTGTACGTGGAGAACTTCTCACCAATAGAACTTACAACAAGCGTAATGAGATGACGGACGTGGAATACTTGCTGTCCGTCATCCCTCATTTTGATATATACATGAATCGTCATGAAGCAGATGATGTAATAGCTTCGTTTATAAAAAAGAATAGAACGAAGGGCAAACACGCGGTGGTGTACTCAAGCGATCAGGATATGTGGCAGCTATGCTCCAAGCACGTGATTTGCTATGCCAAAGAAGTTGTGGGTAACGATGACATCAAAAAAGTATACAGGCTCCCCTACAAGCAAGCAAAGAAGATAGCGATGTACAAAGCCATCTACGGGGACATGGGAGACAACATACCTGGTATAAACTCGGTGGAGTCAGACCACCCCAAGCTTCGATGGGACGTGGAGTTGAAGAAGATTTTTTCTGAGTGTGATGGGACACCTGATAACTTTTATTCTCTAATCAAGAAAAGTAAATTGAAGTGTAGGCTCAGGTTCAGAGATGCTCAAAAGCTCGTGTACCGAAACTACAAATTGATTAAGCTCCGCAAGAAACTCAAGTATGAACAATCCTTTAGTAAAGGGAACCTTGCGGAGTTAAAACAGATGCTCACATTCTTTGAGTGTGATTCGATTGTCGACAAAACCGGGGTGTTTTTCTAATGGATATTATTACTACCAAAGGAACAGCTGTGAAGCTTTCCTTATCGCACATAATTGACATATTTCATAAGTCCGGCGTGTCCGTGGGGTCGTCCCTTCCTGTGATGCTGTCAGCACGGAATGGGAACCTACGAATGACTGCCTTCAAAGACTCCGTGTACTGTATGCGTAAACTGGCGTGTGGTAAAAAGGATAAGCTATCCGTATGTGTGGACGGAATCCTATTGAAGAAGCTGCCACTCCCGGCTGGTGAGATTGTTATGTCCATAAAGGAAAATAGGCTGGACATAAAACTTCCGAGAATGAACTATTCGTTACCCATTCTTGACAACATGGAAATAGCCATACCCGAAGTTAAGAATTATTTTGAAGTCCCCACCGAGGTGATGGCGAGTGCTTTCAAATCAATATCTCTTACACCCCGTCAAATTCAAGAACTCGATATCAAGCTCACCCTTTCTAAGAAACGGTTGACGCTGGAGACTGTAGACTTTCCCTATGTAGGAGCAGTTTGTTCTGTTAAGCTGAAATCTAAACTCAACAAGGACATCAGCGTTACCATACCGTCTAGCTTTATGAAGACCATGCTAAAACTTGGGGACAAAAAGGTATTGGCTATTCATGCCTCATCGAAAAACTTTTCCTTCGTGTCCGATGAGACAACAATCGTTCAACCCGGTAGACAAGTCTCGCTTCCAGATATCAAAGAGAGCATCAAATTAGCAAAGAATGAGAAGCCAATCGCTAGTGTAACGGCCTACACAAAATCTTTCAAAGAACAGCTAGACCTATGTACGAAGTTTAGAGGGAAGACAACTCCCGTACTTGCGTTTAAGCTTACGTTCAATAAAAAGAAGGCTAGCATAGTAGTCATCTCAGACATAGAAGCCAATGGTGAAATAGATATAGCCGGTGGCCCCAAATCCCCTGTGTCCATCACGTTATCCACCGACTACACCGTAGACATAATAAATTTGCTGGCTGGTATCAAGGATGAGAAAGTAGGGATAATGTCTTGGAGTAACAAAGTGTTGTTCACTTCGGGTGGTACATCTTTTATTATGCCGCTCATGGAAGAAAGTGCTGCGGGGTCATGAAAAAGATGATCAGTAAATTCAGCCAAGAATGGTTGCTGGAGTCGCATCTCGTATTCCATAAGAAAGACGATAGAACTTTCTTTGTGGTGTTGCCTGGCGTGAAAAAGGATTCCTTCAAAGAGAAAGTTATATTCAAAAATAACAAGTACACGGTGTTGAAAATACTTTCCTCAAAGAAGAAAACGGTCTGCTACATTATCCGGCTACAGTCAACGTCAGAAAGCTGTATCCATAAGAAAGGAATGTTCTATATGTTCCTTTCTTTCTCACCAAAACCGGCTAAGGAGCACGGTATAAAAGAAGTCTACAAAGACAACGACTTTAAATTGTTCACTCAGAGTAATAACCACAACTATTCGTTGTTCATAATTCATTCGCCGAAGGCAAACAAAAAGAACCCGGTCATAGAAACAGGAGCGTCATTGTGAGTTGGCCACCTTCGTGAGAAGGATCTCCAGTAATGGAGTTAAATACTGACCAGACTCAGACCGCTGTGCTTAAGTTGCACTAGCAGATTACAAGTTCAATCCAGTCAAACTAAGGCCGATAGCTAAACCAGAAACTATAACAAGAATACAAGCGAGGACATCATGGGCAGTATTCCAAAATCAAGGTTAGTGACAAAGAAGAAAGCTGAACCGTTCTCATTTAATATGATGAAGATGAGAAAACAAAAAAATATCCAAAAAATACTGAAGAGGATCAAGGCTGACGACTACGAGATAGACAAGTCGATCATTGATGAAATTAAAAAGTACACCTCGGCCTCTGTACCACCGTCAATAGCATCTTCAACTTCTACCAAGGCAGGTATGGAGAGCCTGAACGAGTCTATACTCAGGACTCAAGCGTACAAGGACAGGGTCACAACTATCCTAGTGCCGTTGTTGAAGATAAAATCAAAGCTCAAACGGAGGCGTGAAGAAGCTGTGGCTTTCCTTTGGCAGTCTTACTACCCTGTCCTATCACAGCTTAAAACCGAAAGTGCGAGGGGTGCGGTCATCAATCAGATTCTGTCCCCGTTAGTAGCCAAACTAGAAAACGCGAGGCTCTTGGTGGATAGCTGTGAGACCGTTCGTGACAATCTTGTAAGTACATCGTTTGCGTTGAAGGAAGTAGCTATGCTGGCTAACACTTCTATGCAGCTAACCAAAACAAATATTTGAGGTCGGAGAATGAAAAGCAAAATAGGTCTTGTAAAATCGTCACAGACAACTTGCGGTAACTGTTACTACCTTGAGAATAACCTTTCAAAATTTGGGGATATCAAACCGTGTAAAGAAAGAAGGATAACCGTCAAGGAGGGTTTCCAAAAAGCTGATTCCCCTGTCTGCGAATTCTTCAAAGAAATTTCAATTAACTTTCATAGTAATATTGCTCCCTCCTCTGAGGAGATGTATTCTCATATCATTGAAGGCGAGTTCCAGAGTAGTCGTGATGCACTTGTTGTCGGCAAAGCATACGAAGATTTCATTCAAGAGCACGGTCTGAACATACCATTTAGTTCCAATGATTTTTTGGGATTGGTAAGCAAAATATCCGGACTAAGAACAATAAACCAACTCTGTAACGTAATGGGCATGGCTCAATACGCACCGCAAATAGTCATAGCTGAAATAGCTAAGATGTATAAGCTACCGATCACAGCGTTCCCCCCTATCGTGTTGAGTCCACTGGAGTCAGTCCCAGGCTCTTTGAAGAAAAAGAAAGTTGTAAATGACACCGTTGGTGCCGAAGATTCAATTACGAAAAAGAAGAAAAAGAAGAAGAAAAAGCTCATAGAAGAAGAGTCATCAGATACCGTGGACAGGGTTATCAAAAAGAAGAAAAAGAAGAAAAAGAAGCTTCAGTCATAAGAGGGTAATCCTCAGCCCAACGCTTTGTAAAGTAATTTAATTAAAAGAGGCAGTTATGTCAATAGTCTATTGTTCGTATGCTCCACAAATAGTCCCTGTTTGGAAACATAAACTTGATGAGTTAAATCTACCGATAAGTTTGTTCAACCCCTCATCAGAGGTAGTCGATGAAGGTCTTTCACGAGAGTTGGAAACAAAAGCTCCACATTCTTCGGTTGGAACTTTGCTTAAAAATGCTGGTCTTACAAAGCCGTATTCAGAAGTCAAACAGATTTTTGAGGCAGGTCAAACTGCCTATTCCGATAACTATGAGTTTAGGGCGTTTTACGTTTTGGCTCGTGCTGATCTCGTCATCGCTGATTTTAACTACCTTGGTGGGCTTGAAGATAGCGGTTGCGAGCTTATGGCAGCTTGGCTCTTAGGGAAAAGAATAGTTGGCGTGTCTAATGCGAGAAATTTGGACCCGTTACTTTCCAACAGGTGTACCATGATAGTTAAATCTCATTCAGAAGTCATCCTGGAAGAGATAGCAAAACTTGTGAGACCACCTAAAGTGAAAAAGACGAAAACAAAAAAGTGAGAACTCTAATATGACAGCACTAGGTTTTAAGGAGCAACCATTCAGAAGTTATTTCCACGACTACAGTGTATGGGTATTCGGTGTAGAAGTAACGGATCACATCCAAGGTTCCCTATCGTGGACAACCGTGGAAAAGGATGGTTGTAACTCCGCAAGCTTCGTGTTAAATAACGCTCAAGATAAATGGACTATTACCAGAGAAAATCTTGACGGTAAGTTCAGGCTAGAACGAGGCGAGTACGATGAGTTAGGTAAACAAGCGATATTCGTTAACAAGTCTGGCCTTCAAGAGTTTGAAGAAAGAACAAAATCCTTTCTCTACCCACTGGACGAGGGACGATTAATCTTCCATAAGATGGACCCCGTTAGAATATTCATACACAACCCGCTATCAACCAGAGACGAATGGCTTCCTGTATTTACAGGGTTCCTTGAGAACTATGATACTACCCTAGACTACACAACCGGGGACTCGGTTGCTAGTATACAGTGCAACGATCTCAGGAATGCGGTGCTTCAAAAATCAAGGATAGCTATCAATCTTGATGGTCAAAGCATTCAGTCTCAAGGCAAAGGTTTTGCTGAGACCGAGGGCGAGGCAGCAACAAGGATTCAACAAGAGGAAGCAGCGAGAATAGCAAAAGAAATAGCGGATGGTAAAAGAAATGATCTCGGTGAAGTAATAAGAACAGGTGCGCCTGTTATTTCTAAGAAGGGTGCGGTCACTAATATTGGATTGTTCAATGACCTGCTTATTAGCAACAACCAGTTCAACGATGTACTGGCTAATAAGAAGTTTGAAGAAGTTTTTGAAGAGATGATTCTTGGGACTGTGAGAGGCATTGGTAACGATGATAAGAAAAGAGGGATCGGTTTAATATCAAAAGGTCCATCTAAGATAGACGGCCTTGGCGTCAACAAGACAGGTCAGTGGCCTACTTACGATAAAGGACAGAGTCTTGAAGCTTGGTATAGGTTATGTTTATTCGGGTTCAAATACGGAAGATTACTTACC
>CAZYTB010000121.1:0-6644 GCA_964650375.1 uncultured Campylobacterales bacterium
AAGTGGCTTGATAGCTCAGTCGGTAGAGCAGGTGACTGAAAATCACCGTGTCGGCGGTTCAATTCCGTCTCAAGCCACCACTTTTTTCAAATTATTCTTCAGTTTTCTTTTTTTAGAGTAGGATTTAACATGAGTGCATTTATACAGGGTTTTTTAATCAGCATGGGCCTCATCGTAGCGATTGGAGCTCAAAATGTTTATCTG
Source organism: uncultured Campylobacterales bacterium (assembly GCA_964650375.1). Taxonomy (GTDB): domain Bacteria; phylum Campylobacterota; class Campylobacteria; order Campylobacterales; family Sulfurospirillaceae; genus JAADIZ01. The sequence goes on from CAZYTB010000121.1 coordinate 205, forward strand.
CTAAAAAAAGGGCTTTTAAAAGAATCTGTTTTTATCATAGCCTTAATATTTTTTCTTATAGATGCTTTACTCATCATAACTGGCGTAAAAGGTATAGGTAAAATTTTAGAAAAATTTCCTTCTTTTTTTAATTATATCACTTGGTTTGGAATTATTTTTCTTTTAATCTATGGATTTTTAGCGTTAAAATTAGCTTTTAAAACTCAAACTATAGATTTAAGCATGAAACCTCATAAAAATAAAAAGTTAAAAGTTATCTTTACTGCACTCTCTATATCTTTATTAAATCCACATGTTTATCTTGACACGGTTATGCTAATAGGATCTATCGGGAGTCATTATAGAGACAGCGTTCAAAATCTTTTTATCTTTGGAGCTATTAGCGCTTCTTTTTTATGGTTTTTCTCTTTGGCTTATGGTAGTCGAGTTCTCATACCATTATTTAAAAAGCCTACAACATGGAAGTTACTAGATTTATTTACAGCATTTATCATGTTTTTTGTAGCTTTTAATTTTTACAAAACTCTTTAAAACTATTTTTTATGTTCAAATTTTTTAGCTTCCCATTTTAATCTTTTATATTTTAGTTGCGACCTAAAGTTTTTGAAATTTTTTATATCTTTTGTATTAATGCTTATATTTGTATGCTCTATATCATCGCCCCTTGGCACATCTATATTTCCAGCTTTGCTCATAGCAATCATTTGAGAAGGATATACACTTCTATGACCAGAAACTAGAAAAGCAACAACAGCTGAAATAGCGGCATAATGGGCTATCTCTATACCAAAAAGCTCAACCGCCATAATAACGGAAGCTATAGGAGCATTTGTAGTACCCGCAAGAACACTCACAAAACCAAGAGCTCCAAAAAGTGCTACTTCATTGTGTATCAGATGTCCAAATGCAACACCACTTGTAGCACCAACATAAAATATAGGGGTAACAATTCCTCCGCTTCCACCGCCTGCAAAGGAAAACGCAGTAAAAACAGTTTTTAATATAAAATCATACCAGTGAATATCTGCAGATAAAAAACCATCAGGATCCAGTGCATTTCCAATTACATTAAGTCCAAGACCCAAGTACTTATCACCTACTATCAATGTAGCACCAACCATCATAAGTCCAATTACAAAAGCTTTTAAATAGACATTGTATTTTATCTTTTTAATCAATCGTTCGGCTTCATTAATTACTGTAATAAAAAAATCAGCTACAAATCCAAAAAATACTCCAGCAACAAGAACCTCTCCTATCAAAACCAAGTCTAAATCCACGGGTTTATAAAAGTGAATATCAAAATATGTATAATCGGTACCTAAAAATTGAGCTGTCGTAAACGCAGCAAATCCCGCAACAAATGATGGCAAAAGCACATCATACATAATGATGCCAATTGTCAACACTTCTATACCAAAAATTGCTCCTGCAATCGGTGTACCAAAAACAGATGCAAAACCTGCACTAATACCACAAATCACTAATTTTTTTCGATCCGCATCGCTAAATCTTAACATCGTTGCTATAACTGAGGATGCTCCCGCTCCTATTTGAGCTCCTGGTCCCTCTTTTCCAACAGAGCCTCCAGCAAATATAGTAAAAATTGTTGTTAAGAGTTTTACAGGTATAACTGCAACTTTTATTTTACCATTTCGCTTATGGACTGCTTCTATAACTTTTTCTGTTCCGTGTCCTTGAGCATTTGGAGCAAAATTTTTGATTACAAAAACTGTTAAAGGAAAGGCAAGAGGAAGTATAAGATAATATGGAATTGGCAAAAGTCCCCTGCTGTTTACGGAATACTCCAGCATCCACAAAAATAACGACATAAGGGCACCAATAATAACACCCATGGCAGAAGAGAGAAATATCCATTTAGTTACGCTAAAGAAGATAACAGTTTGTTCGACGACATGTTTTTTCACAGAATTTTCTTATATAGAGATTTTTATAACTATCATGATACTCTTTCCAACCTTACATGTCGTTTTATTTGTCACCTTAAAAACTCTTTTTAAAGATATAGTATTTCTAATTACAATTTTGCAAGCAAATTTTAGAATTTTTGCCTATAGGTGAGATATTAAGATGCCCTTAAAATTTCAAAAATATCTATATCCACTCACTCTTTTGTGTTGATTCATCAATTTCTCTTCCAATATCATGATGTAAGTCCCAATAATACGCAACAAAAGATTTAACTTTTTCATCGCAGGGCATATAATTTCCATTTTCTTTACATGTAAAGCGCTCTAAAAATTCTTTTGCATCTTTTTTAGAAAGATAGTGAAGTGCTAATTTTTCATATTCGCTCAAATACCAGTTTTTTAATTTTTCATAGCTGTCTTCATTCATATTAATTATCAGTTTTTCATCAAATTCTAATACACCACTGTCAAAAAGAGCTTTCAAGTGAATCAATCCTTCACAATAATAAGGCTCCACTTCTCCTGTTTTTCTCCAAGCAATCAGCCCAACTGCTCGTTTTATGAGTTCAGTAAAAATATACTCTTTTATCTCTTCATCTTCATCCATAAAAAAAGCTACCAGACCTCCTGTTGTAGCCTTAAACTCTTCTATATTTTTAAAAACTCCACTTTTGTTCATAATAGTTTCACTATCAGAATCCAACCACAAAATATGCCCAAACTCATGACCGATTGTGCTAACTTCATATACTTTATGCCAAGTTTTTTCTTTTTTAAATATTAGTTCTCTCTCTTTTTGTAAAAATTCTTCGCCAAATATAACTTTATTGATTTTTAAAAATGGTTTCGCTCTTTGCGTATCTAAAATATTATCTGCAAAAGCAAAGATTTTTTTGCCTTCTTCTTTACTTACTTGCTCATCATTTGGTACAACCTGAGCTGAAAAAAGACCGTTGAATTCAGACGCATAATACAAAGCTGGACGCCCTATATAGAGCTGAACTCTTTTTAAATTTTCCTTCGTTCTTGCCAAAATTTCTTTTTTATCTTCTCCTAATTTATTGAAAAGATTTTCATACATGTAAGTAATTGCATCATATGTTTTGCTTGCCCCTAAATTCTTTGGATTTGCTATCCTAACATCCCATTCCAGTGCTACTGCTTTTCTATAATGATCTTCATAATACTCTAACGGATGTCCAAGTTGGATGGGCGAGGTAATCTTCATCCAAGCCCTGTCCACATCTTGCCATTTTTTTAATAATTTTACTCTATTTGTCTCACCAAATGCTAATTTTAAAGCTTCCAAATAAGCGATATATTGTTCTTTATGGTGAGTATCTTCATCTTCTAGTTTTTCTAGATTATTTATTAATTCGCTCATTTTTTGTACAATTTGGCTAACATCATCTTTAAAAAATTGTGCATAAGTCAGAACTTCATAAATTCCTCCTTTTTTATCCAATACAGAATATGACCTGTCGCTCAAATTGCCATTTTCATCCACATCAAACAAAGAGTTTTCAGATAAAAAGTTTATCACACCTTCCCCAAATTCATTTTTTAAGGATGGGTTGATTTTATTTATAATATGTTCAGTCCAATCATATTGCCAAAAACTCAAAATCAAACCTATCTCATGAACGCCTTTTAATAATTGCCTATAAAACGGATTGAACAATTCTAACTCTTCCACTGCTTTTAAAAGCTTTTCGTGCCTTTTTATATGAAAATTTTTCGTCCATAAATACGAAATTGACTTTTTGGATTCTATCTCTTTTTCACTATTTCCCTCTTTGCTCAATACTTGAACTAACTGCTCATCTCTCAAATTAATAAGACGACCAAGAAGAGCCAAAGTATTTTCTTTGGTGTGGGGTAACTGACATTCATCTAAAAATTCATCTATATATATCTGCACTTCATCGTTTTCATAATTTCTATCTTCTACTAATTTATAAAAATCACCTAAATCTTTTTGATTAGAACTGATTAAGTCATAAAATCTAGTCAAATCTGCACTAAACTTCTCATTCATGTTTTTTTCCTTGTGTAATTAATTGTATAATTATAGCAAGTAAGTTATAATAATAACTTCAATACGGGGTAATAACATATGCATAGAGAAATAGAAATAAATAATTATATAGCAAGAGGTATAATTGAAGCAAATCTTAATTTTGCCAAAGAGAACAAAAGTTCATTTTGTTTGGTTAAATTTTCTCACAAAGTTGATTTAGAAGATGCTTATACCTTCAAAGATCTCATCTCTTTTATACATACTTACACTAATTTTAGCCCTATTCTACAACAAGAAAATGATACTTTTCTTCTGTTTCTTAAAGATGTAAAAATTCACCAGGCAAAAGCTATCATAAACAAATTAGAAAGCAAAATAAACAATATTTTTAATTTTGAAATTAAAAATATTGGCATTACCGTTAATCATCCAAGCGACACATATAAAAAACTTATAGAAAGAGTTGATAAATACTTCGTAATGTCTAAATTATCAAGCAAAAAAAAGATATTTTACGGAACTGTTGATTTTGACTTTTATGACACGATAGATTCTATGCAAGTTTTAAAAGATATATTTAACAAATCAAGCAATATAGTGTTAAATAATATATACAAAGGAATCCCGATAATTGAAAAAGTAAGAGTGAGTGGTTTTAGTGACGGCATTATGCAGATAAGACTAAAATCTGAAAAAATTCCTTTTTATGAAAATGAAACATTTACTTTTATTCAACACGATATGATTCCTGATATCATCAAAGCTGATATATTAAAGATAGATAAAAACAGATTTGTGGCAGTCCTTGGAAATTTACGATTTTTACCTTCTTCACCAGTTGAACGAAGCAATGTAAGAATTCAGCCAACAAAAAATATTCATGCCATTTTAGCATACGGTCACAAAAAAGTAGTGGAAGGTCAAATAACCAGTATCTCTGAAAACTCATTATCCTTGCAAACTTCGGTGCCTCAAGTAAGTGATATCTTAGATAATGCTATATTTCATAAAGAATTAACTATAAAATTCCAACTTGCAAACGATAGAAACTTTCTAACACCGATAAAAATTAAAACTTATATATTCAATGTCACAGACAATAATATTATCTTAAATATCTCACCAAGTAATATAGAAAAGACGAGGATAAGAAACTACATTTCATCAAGACAAGATGAATTATTGCTAACACTCAAAAAAGAACTAGAACAATAAAAAATTAACACAAACAAAAAGGATATTTATGGATTTAAAATCCGCTGAAAATATAAAAAAAGTAAAAACATTTACATATAGAGATTTATTACGCATAATCATAGGTATAATCTTTGTACTCTTAACTGCTTTTTATGTGTCTTCATTGTCTAGTGATATCCCAAATAATTACCTACTGATAATTGCTTCTGTATTTGGTGGATATATGGCCATGAATATTGGCGCAAATGATGTTGCAAACAATGTGGGTCCCGCTGTTGGATCAAAAGCTATCAGTATATTTGGAGCGATTATCATAGCTGCGATTTTTGAATCTAGTGGCGCACTCTTAGCAGGTGGCGATGTTGTAAATACAATCAAAAAAGGAATTATTGACCCGGCTTTAGTTCAAAATACGCAAACATTTATCTGGATTATGATGGCTGCTCTCTTAGCAGCTGCCGTTTGGTTAAATTTAGCAACAGCATTTGGAGCACCTGTTTCAACAACCCACTCAATAGTCGGAGGAGTTGCAGGAGCTGGCATTGCAGCGACTGGGTGGCATATAGTTAATTGGTCTAAAATGGGAGCTATAGCCTCTAGCTGGGTGATTTCACCTTTGCTTGGAGGATTGATTGCTGCAGGATTTCTACTTTTTATCAAAAAAACTATAATATTTACAGATGATAAAAAACTAGCCGCAAAAACAATTGTCCCGATTTTGATTGCTTTAATGACTTGGGCTTTTTCTACATACTTGGCATTAAAAGGCTTTAAACATATATTTAAATTAAATTTTATTTCAGCTAGTGCAATTGGCTTGGCAGTATCTTTGATATTATATTTTTTAACAAAACCAGCTATCATGAGAGCTGCTGATAAACTTCCAAATACTAGAGAATCTGTAAACAAACTTTTTAACATCCCTCTTATTTTCTCAGCCGCCCTTTTAAGTTTTGCACATGGCGCCAATGATGTTGCAAATGCTGTTGGTCCGCTTGCTGCTATCAATGATGCTGTTATTCATAGTGCAATTTCAGCAAAAGCTCACATACCTCTTTGGGTTATGTCAGTGGGTGCAATTGGTATATCTATAGGATTAGCACTTTATGGTCCAAAACTGATAAAAAAAGTTGGTAGCGAGATAACAGAATTGGATCAGATAAGAGCATTTTGTATCGCAATGGCTGCCTCCATAACAGTTATCATAGCAAGCCAGCTAGGGCTTCCTGTAAGCTCAACCCATATCGCACTTGGTGGTGTTTTTGGTGTAGGATTTTTAAGAGAATACCTTA
>CAZYTB010000122.1:0-4779 GCA_964650375.1 uncultured Campylobacterales bacterium
CGGTAACGATGCCATACTTATAGAAGATAAGATTGAACCAGTATATGGAGCAGCCGTTATGCATGAGACAAATGTTGAAGTAAGGAAGGTATAAGATGGCAAATTACGGAATGGCACTAGATTATAAAAATTGTATAAATTGTAAGGCTTGCGAAGTTGCGTGTAAAGAAGAAAATGGTGTGCAATTAGGTGCAGATAAATATCGTATATGGGTGGGTGTCAAAGATGTTGAGGGTTTGTGGCCAAATATAAGCATAGCTTCTAGCACATTTGAGCCAAGTCAATGCCAACAGTGTGAAAATGCACCTTGTCAGGAAGTTTGTCCGACACATGCTACATATTATGCACCAGGTGGTATCGTAATGGTAGATGCAAACAAGTGCATATTGTGCAGTTATTGTATGGAAGCTTGCCCTTATGATGCAAGATATGTAAAAGAATCAACTATGACTATAGATAAATGTACATTTTGTAGTGATACTAGACTAGCTCGAGGTGAGACAACTACTGCTTGTCAAGCTACATGTCCTACAAAAGTAAGAACTTTTGGTGATTTGGATGATCCAAATAGTGAGATAAGTAAGTTACTCGAAGTAAGAGAACATCATACGCTTAAAACCCATCTTGGTACTAAACCCAAGCTATTTTATTTGATATAAGGAGAATAGTATGTTTGCAATAGCACAAAAAGGTATGCAACAGATAGAAAAATTCATACCTATGAGACACACAGATATTAGAGAGTTATTTAAATTTGAAAAAACACCATTAAATATTTTAGTTGCATTTACTACGATTGTATTTCTTGTATTGTTTGTAATAGGAGCAACAAATTATTTTATACATGGACATCATGCTTATGGTGTTACAAGACAGCATCCTTGGGGATTGATGATTGCTATGTATATATTTTTCGTTGTAAGCTCAACTGGACTTTGTATAATGTCTGCAATCGGGCATGTTTTTGAAGTTAAAATACTAGAACCATTTGCAAAAAGAGCAATTCATGGAGCATTGGTTACACTTCTTAGCGGATTTGTAGTTATATTTTTAGAGATAGGCCATCCTTTTAGAATGATGATTTACAATATACTAAGCCCTGGGCTTACTTCTGCTATATGGGGTATGGGTATTTTGTATTCATTTTATCTTATCTTCATAGTTATAGAATTTTTCTTTTTATTGCGTCATGATCACAAGTGGGCAAAAAGATTTGGTATATTTGGTCTTGTTGTAGGAGTTGCAGCTCACTCAAACTTGGGTGCAGTTTTTGGATTTTTAGTGGCAAGACCTGTGGCAAATGGTATATATTATCCTTTATATTTTATACTCTCAGCCATGGTGACAGGATGTTATCTTATCTTTTTAATGTATGGTTTTAAATACAAGTTAGAGTTTCCACCGGAAATGCAAAAAACATTGGTTGCAACTGCTAAGATACTGGGATTATTATTGGCGATTTTGCTATTTTTTGAAATTTGGAGAATGCTTACTGCAATTTATGGCGGTGTTTATGATAGATCTTCAACTGCCATGCATATATTAAAATCATATCCTTTTTTAGTAGGAGAGATTCTACTTGGAATCGTAATACCGTTTTTAATAATTTTATTTAGTAGTGGAAAAGCAATTAAAACAATGGTTTTTGCTTCACTTGGTGGAATGATAGGTATATTTTTTATGAGATATGATTTGGTTCACGATACGCAACTCTTTCCTATGCAAACTATGAAGATTACTGAGTATCAATTACCTCCATCATTTATAGAATATACTCCTAGCATGAATGAGATATTTATAGCTCTTGGCTCTATCGGAATAGCTATAACTCTTTATTATATTGGGGATAAAATTTTATTTTTAGAAACTGATCCTGATTAATTGATCAATAATCTACATGCAAGCATAAAGCTTGCATGTAGATATCTTTTATATAGCCTTTGCTATATATTTATTTAGTCTTTTTGTGAAGCTGGATATATCTTCTATCTTCATGCCCTCAGCCAGTTTTGCCTGGTCTAACAGCAGATAAGATATATCCTGCAAAGAAGCGAAATCTTTTTTCTCAAGAATTTTTGTAAAAATTTCATGTTTTGGATTTAGCTCTAAAATAGGCTTAACCTCAGGAAGATTATCTTGCCCCATCTGTTTTAGCATTTCTTGCATTTGAAAATCCGGATCATTTTTGTCATAAACCAAAACAGAAGGAGAATCGCTAAGTCTAGAAGATATCTTTATATCTTTAATATCATCTTTTAATATTTCTTTCATTTTTACTAAAATTTCTTGAAAGTTTTTCTCATCTTCTTCGCTTATTTTATTCTCTTCTTTTATCTCTTCATCAATATCAGAATTATTTACGGGTTTTATAGGAGTTTTATCATATTCACCAACCATTGGCATGACTATGGAATCAACCTCTTCATCAAGTAATAGAACTTCTATATCATTTACTTTGAATTGCTCAATTAGAGGTGAGTTTCTAAGTAACGACTCATTTTTGCCAGTTATATAATATATGCTTTTTTGATCATCTTTCATAGCATCTTTGTAGTCTTTTAAAGATATCAATCCATCTCTTTTGCTAGATTTGAATAATACCAAATCCAGAAGAGTATCTTTATTTTCAAAGTCACCATATAGTCCTTCTTTTAGAACTTTTCCAAAATTTTTGTAGAATTCCAGATATCTATCCATATCATTTTCTTTGAGCTTTTTAAATTCACCCAATATTTTTTTAACTGAAGATTTTTTTATAGTTTCCAAGATTCTATTTTGCTGTAAAATCTCACGACTTATATTTAACGGTAAATCTTCGGCATCAATTATACCTCTTATAAATCTAAGATATGTTGGTAACAATTCTTTATCATCATCAGTTATAAACACTCTTTTAACATACAACTTAATGCCTGGTTGATAATCAACTCTAAAAAGATCCATAGGTGGAGAGGAAGGTACAAAAAAGAGAGTTTTGTACTCTATAGTTCCTTCTGCTTTTGTATGCAGCCATAAAAATGGATCAGAGCTATCATGTGAGATTTGCTTGTAAAAATCTTTGTATTCTTCATCTTTGATATCTCTTTTATTTAATGTCCAAAGGGCAGAGGCTTTATTTATTTGGACTTCTTTGATCTCTTTTGTCGTCTCTTCTCCCTCTTTTTCAGATGAGGTAGTTTCTTCTTTGTCCATAAATATTCCAAAAGGTATATGATTTGAGTATTTTTTAACGATTGATTCAATTCTGTAATCTTCTAGAAATTCACTTTCGTCATCTTTTAAGTGTAAAGTTATTTTTGTACCAAAATCAGCTTTTTTAGCTTTTTTTATATCATATTCACCTGTGGCTTCACTTGACCAAAGGTATGCTTGATCCTCATCAGCTCTTTTACTTAATACTTCAATTTTATCAGCTGCCATAAAAGCAGAATAAAAACCAACACCAAATTGACCGATAAGCAAAGAATCTTCTTTTTTGTCTCCACTTAACTTGGAAAGAAATGTTTTTGTGCCGCTTTTCGCAATTGTTCCTAGATTTTCTATCAAATCTTCTTCATTCATGCCTATTCCAGTATCACTGATAACTAGAGTTTTTTTCTTTTTGTCTAATTCAATCCTAATTTTTGGTTTATATTTTAACTTTTTAAATGAGTCATCAGTGAGAGTTAAATAATTTAATTTATCCAGTGCATCTGATGAATTAGAGATAAGTTCACGCAAAAATATCTCTTTGTTAGAGTATAATGAGTGAATCATAAGATCTAGAAGTTGTGTAACTTCTGTTTGAAATTGATGTTTTGCCATAATTTTTCCTTTAATTTTTTTAGTTATTTTACCATAAAAATAAAAAAAATTCAAGAAGGTTAAATAATATTATTTATGAAAATTTAGTCTATTACTATAAAGTTTGTAGTAAATATAGTTATGTATATAGTTTTTTGAACAATATGATTGCCGAAATAGTTGCCAATAGTGTTAATGTTACATTTAGAAAAATATTTAAAATAACTCTGCCATAATCTCCATCTTGCAGCATATCTACATTCTCAAGCGAAAAGGTGGAAAAAGTTGTTAATGCTCCTAAAAAACCTGTCATAACTAAAGCCTTGTATTCTGGTTCTATAATATTTTGAAAAAATAGTGCCATAAAGCCTATGATAAAGCTTCCAAGAACATTTACGCTTAGAGTTCCTATTGGAAAGAGTATATCGAACTGCTTTTGTACAAAACTAGATAGTATATATCTCGATACTGCTCCTAAAAAACCACCAACTCCGATGAAAAGTAGAAGACTTAAGTTCATTATTGTATTTACTTATGTTTATATTTTATGACTTGGGTATCACAAATAGTTGCTAATCCCTCTTCAATCATAAAATCAATTTTATCAATAAAATCAACTACTTTGTCTTCGGAGTCTATTACTTCTATAATAACTGGCAATTCTTGTGATATTGTAAATACATTAAAACTTCTAAGTTCTGTATGTGCCCCAATACCAGCAACACCTTTAAATACTGTAGCACCTGCCATCCCAAGTTCTTTAACTTTCTTTAGTATCTCTTCCCAAAGTGGTTTTCCATTATATTTGTCTTGATTGTCTATATATATCCTCAGTATCTTTTTTTTACCTAAGTATCGTTTCATTTTATTGTCCCCTTTTACTTGAGCAAAGCCCAAGTTAAATTCCTCGCGACTAAAGCACGAACTAAAGCTCTGTAAGTTTTCATTTTATTGTCCCCTTTTACTTGAGCAAAGCCCAAGTTAAATTCCTCGCGA
>CAZYTB010000122.1:4879-6642 GCA_964650375.1 uncultured Campylobacterales bacterium
TGAGCAAAGCCCAAGTTAAATTCCTCGCGACTAAAGCACGAACTAAAGCTCTGTAGGTTTTCATTTTATTGTCCCTTTTACTTGAGCAAAGCCCAAGTTAAATTCCTCGCGACTAAAGCACGAACTAAAGCTCTGTAGGTTTTCATTTTATTGTTTTCTTATTATTGTATTCATCTAAGATTTTTTGCATATTTTCTCTTACTTTTTCATACCAATTTTTATCCTCTTTTGGATCAACTAAATCCAGATATTTAACAATCACTTCACCACTATGAGCTCTAAAATTTTGTGAATCAAGTATGTTTCTTGTATTTAGCACAACAATAGGCTGCACTTTCAAATCCAGCTTTTCTGCCAAATACTTAGCGCCACTTTGAAATTTTAAAAGTTTTTTGCCCCTTCCTCTAGTTCCCTCAGGAAAAATAGCTATGACTCTGCCATCTTTTAATCTTTCCTTGGCAACTTTAACCATTTTAACCAAGGATCTTCTATCTTTTCTATCTATTACTATCATTTTAGGAGCTTTTAAAATATGTCCAAAAAGTGGAATGTCTCTTATCTCTTTTTTTGCAATCCAGCATAAATCTTTTGGATAAATTGCTTCAAGTGATACTATGTCTAGCAAGCTTTGGTGATTTACCAATATAAGCTTCGCTTCTTCGTTCGCTTCTCCTTTTTTTATTATCTTAAAATTGATTAAGAAAGTTTGCATTTTAGCCCATGTTTGTCTTATCTTATGAATATGATTTTTAAACATATACATGAGAACTATTGTGACAAAAATTGTAATAACAAATTGAATCATTATGATGATTGCTTTAATTCTTGATAACATTTTTATCCTTTATCCAACCAATTTTTCCGCTTGGTAATATAATCTTTAGATAGTTTTCTCTTGTATTTATTTTTTGTACATACAAAATTCTAGGTGTTACATAAAAGATTGTAGAGTTTCTCGTGGGCAGAATATATACTTTTGAATTTGAAGCTATTTTTATACTGCTAAGTGGATTAAAGTTGATAAAAAACAGTGCAACCAGTATAACGAAAAGTAAGAAATATATTATTTTTCTTCTTCTTAAAAATAAAATAAGAAGTAACATGGCCAGCAAGCCATAAGCTATGTCCTTATATATTTTAAAGCTGTTATCTTTCGGATTTAAGTTACTTTGAGTACTAATCTTATCGCTATCAACAACAATATCTATAGATTTTTTTATGAAACTATTTGTTTTTGTATTAAAATAAGTAAATTTAAATTTTTTAGTATATTTTGGGATAATAGCATAATAAAAAATCTTATAAACAGGATTACCTTTAACTGATGAGTCAATTCCATCGCGTATAACTGTTGAAAGTTTAAAATCTTTCAAATTAGAGTTTTTTGCCTCAATTTCCAGTACCAATATATTGCTTTTTTCATCAAATGCAGTCGTTTTGCTTTTTATTATATTAAGAGAATCTGCTATTACATTAGAAAAATATTTGTCCGCATTTAGATTTATAATATTTAGTTTCAGCTCTGGAAATTCTTGAGTATCACTTAAATTTCCATCTTTATACAAATCAAGAGAAATTTGCGGAAATGAAGCATTTTGATCCAAAGCTTTTAAATAAAAAGTTTTATAAAATATGTTATCACTGAACCATTTCCATTTTTCATCTAAGTTTAGTATTTTCATGTCATTTTTTAAAATAACATTATTACCTATTTTATCAAAATCTTGTGTAGCGATAATAGCTTTGACTTTTATGGGAAAAAC
>CAZYTB010000123.1:0-6626 GCA_964650375.1 uncultured Campylobacterales bacterium
TGAAAAAGGATATAGTTTATATGGACATGAGTTAGGTGAAGAAACTACTCCACTTGAAGCTGGATTAGAAGGTTTTATACAGTATAAAAGCCATGATTTCACAGGTAAAGATGCCCTTCTTAAACAAAAAGAAGAGGGAGTTCCTAGAAAAATCATACCTTTTACTACAAATTCTAAAAGAGCACCAAGAAATGGGTTTGATATATACCAAAACGAAAAAAAAATTGGAGTTGTGACAAGTGGTACCTATTCTCCGTCAGTTGGAAGCGGAATAGGTCTTGGGCTTGTAGATGCAAAACTTTACGATGAAAATAGTGAGTTGGAATTAAGAAACGAGAGAGGAAGCATGCCGATATTTTTAAGTTCGCTTCCATTTTATAAATAAGGATGAATGAAATGAAAATGTACACAAATGAACACGAATGGGTAGAATTAGATGGAGATATAGCAACTTTAGGCTTATCAAATTATGCGGTAAAGGAATTGGGAGATATTACATTTGTAGAACTTCCGGAAATTGGACAAAAATCAAGCAAGGGCGACAGTATTGCTTTTATCGAGTCTGTAAAGGCTGCTAGTGATATTTATCTACCACTTAGCGGTGAGGTTGTAGAAGTAAATGAAGAATTAGGAACTGCGCCTGAGCTTTTGAATGAAGATGCTGAGGGTACTTGGATTATGAAGATAAAAGTGAGTAATGCGAGTGAGCTTGAAACACTAATGGATGAAGCTACTTACAAAACTTACATCGCAGAATTGTAGAAGTAAAATATGCCATATACTCCACATACAAAAGATGATGTGCAAAAAATGTATGCACAAATTGGTATAAAAGATGAGAGTGAACTTTTTGCTGCAATTCCACAGGAGCTTAGAGCAAAAAGTTTTGATTTAAAAGAAGGACTTAGCGAATTTGAGGTTTATGAGAATTTCAAAGAAATGGCAGGAAAAAATAATACTTCAAAAATATGTTTTTTAGGTGGAGGATATTATGATCACATCATACCCTCAGCCGTAGATGCACTCTCAGGCCGTTCAGAATTTTATACAGCTTACACACCATATCAAGCGGAAGCTTCGCAAGGAACACTTCAAGCGCTATATGAGTATCAAAGCTTAGTTTGTGAGCTTACAGGTCTTGAAGTGACCAATGCTTCCATGTATGACGGTGGAACTGCTATGGCAGAAGCTGCTTTGATGGCTATAAGAATTACAAAACGAAACAAGATAATTATAGATAGCGGAGTAAATCCGATATACATAAAAATCGTCAAAACATACCTTGCTTATCATGATATTGAAGTGCTGATAATACAAACCAAAAACGACAAGATAAACTTAGATGAGCTAAACTCTCTGATAGACGACAGTGTGGCTGGATATATATTTCAAAATCCAAACTTTTTTGGTTCTATAGAAGATTATAGCGAGATAGTTAAATCTCTACATGTAATAAAAGCTTTGGCTATCATGAGTTCATATCCGATAGCTCTTGGGGTTTTAAAAACGCCAGGTGAGTTGGACGCTGATATCTATTGTGCTGATGGGCAAAGTTTGGGTAATTATCTTGGTTTTGGAGGCCCCAGTTTTGGAATTTTGGCAACAAAACTAAAATATGTAAGAAATCTACCCGGAAGAATTGTAGGGCTCACAAATGATAGAAATGATAAAAGAGCTTTCGTTTTAACACTTCAAGCAAGAGAGCAACATATAAGAAGGCAAAAAGCTACTTCAAATATTTGCAGCAATCAAAATTTGATGACTCTAAGAGCTACTATATTTATGTCACTTTTAGGAAAAGATGGATTTGAAAAGTTAGCCATGCAAAATTATAATAATGCAAATTATCTAAAAGCCGAGTTAGTTAAACTAGATATGGTTAAAATTTTTAATCAAAACTCAACTTTCAATGAATTTGTAGTGGAGCTTCCTATAAGTAGTGATGATTTCTTGGACAAGATGGGAAAGAAAGGTTTTTTTGCAGGACTTAAACTTGATAGCTTGTATGAAAATTTTGAAAATAGAGTACTTGTAAGTGTCACAGAAAAAAGAACAAAGGCTCAAATGGACTATTTTGTAGCAAGCGTAAAGGAGATCTTATGAGTGCGACTATATTTGAAAAATCACATGTTGGAAGAAGCGGTGTAAATTTACCAAAACAGCAAGTGGAAGACGCAACCCTTTTAGATAAATCACTTCTAAGAGATAATAGCGCGAAACTACCAGAACTAAGCGAACTTGATGTGGTAAGACACTTTACCAATCTTTCAAAGAAAAACTTCTCAATAGATTCAAATTTTTATCCACTTGGTTCTTGTACGATGAAATACAATCCCAAAATCGAAGAAAGGGTGGCAGCTCTTGATGGTTTTGCAAATCTTCACCCTCACCACATCACAAACAACAAGCCGCAATATATGCAAGGAGCGCTAGAGAGTCTAAAAATATTAGAAGATGACTTAAAAGAGATAACAGGCATGGATGCCTTCACCTTGACACCAGAAGCTGGAGCTCATGGAGAGATGACTGGTATCATGCTAATTGGTGCTTATCATAAAAAAAGAGGAAATAAAAAGAGATTCGTCATCGTTCCTGATTCATCTCATGGCACAAACCCAGCAACTGCGGCGATGGTTGATTATGAAGTAATCACAGTTAAATCAGGAGCAAACGGCGGCATGGATGTGGAAGCATTTAAGGAAGCTATGAGTGATGAGGTGGCGGCTGTTATGATGACGGTGCCAAATACTGTTGGGCTTTTTAATCCAGGAATCAAAGAAATATGTGATATAGCGCACGAATATGATGCTTTGATGTATTATGATGGAGCAAATCTCAATGCGATTTTAGGTTTAATTCGCCCTGGAGATATAGGATTTGATGTAGTTCATCTAAATCTGCATAAAACATTTGCAACCCCTCATGGAGGAGGAGGACCTGGATCTGGTCCTGTTGGCGTAAAAGAGCATTTGATAGAATTTTTACCAGATTTGAGAGTTGGATTTAAAGAAGATCAGGGTTATTTTATAAAAGAGCCAAGTACAGATACGATAGGTAAAATTTCACCATTTTTTGGAAACTACATGGTTTCATTAAGAGCTTTGGTTTATATGCAAACTCTTGGGAAAGAGGGCATGATAAATGTTAGTAAAAAAGCAGTTTTAAATGCAAATTATGTGCTTTGTAAACTCAAAAATTATCTGGATATTCCTTACGATACTTACTGCATGCATGAGTGTGTTTTGAGTGCCGAGAGTTTATATAAAAAGTATCATGTGAGTGCACTTGATATCGCGAAATATCTTTTGGATTTTGGACTTCACGCACCTACTATTTATTTTCCTTTGATAGTGCACGAGGCAATTATGATAGAGCCGACTGAGACCGAAAATATAGATACTATTGATTATTTTTGTCAAAAAGTAATAGATGCAGTAGAGCTTGCAAAGACTAATCCTGAAGTCTTTAAAGATTTTCCAAAAACTTTACCGATAAGTAGAGCAGATGAAACAAAAGCAGCAAGGTCATTAAATATCAGATGGCAACAGAATTAACAAAAGAGTGGAGATTTATTGATTCACCAATTTTAAACGCAAAAGAAAATATGGCGATAGACGAATCTCTGCTTACATGTAAAGAGTTGCCAGTATTCAGACTCTACTCTTGGGAGCCAAACTGCTTTAGTATAGGCAGATTTCAAAAGATAGAAGCTGTAAAAGATTGGCAAATATATGGTGATAATTGGGCAAAAAGAATCACAGGCGGTGGTTTGCTTTTGCACGGATTTGATGTTTCATACACAGTCGTTATACCCATAAAATTGCTTGGAAAAAGAAGTGTCAAACAAAGCTATGAATATATCTGTGAATTTATCCTAAATTTTTATAAAAACTTGGGATTAAATCCAAACTGGGCAAAAAATATATTACCAGATTCTCTCTCCCACAGCTCCTTCTGCCAAGAAGGTTTCGAGCCTTATGACATCATAATAGAAGGCAAAAAAATAGGCGGAAATGCCCAAAAAAGAACAAAAGGATTCGTGCTTCAACACGGCTCAATCCCCATAAAAAATGACGAAAGAGAACACGCCGGACATTCGCTGGAGGAGTTTGGTGTAAAACTTAACACAGAAAAAACTAAAAAGCTTTTAAAAAAAAGCTTTTGTGATACATATAATATAAAATAATTAATATAACTTGTAAGACTTATTAACTGTTAAGGATAAGATATGAGAATGATTTCAGCAAGCGACTTAAAACAAAATAATGTCAGGCTCCAAGATGCATTGAGAGAAGACTTATTGGTAGCTAAAAGAGATAAGCCTTTTGTAGTTGTCATGGATTATGAGAAATATATTTACAAAGTTGCTAATGATAAGACTTATAGGGCTATAGATAATCTTGAGAACGATATAGATGTGGAAAAATACCACTCAAAAGATGAACTATTTGATGATCTTGGATTGTAAGTGTTAGAGATTAAATCTGATAAGCAGTTTAAAAATGATGTCAAAAGAGACCAAAAATCAGGAAGATATAAAAAAGATGATTTTCTAAAACTTAAAAGCGTTATGGATTTGCTCATAGATGAAAAATCTATTGATAATAAATACCTAGAACACAAGCTCATAGGTGATTGGCACGGTTATTTAGAATGTTATATAAAACCAAATTGGATTATGATTTATAAACTAGAGAAAAAACTAATAAAATTTGCTAGGTTAGAAACACATCAACAGCTTTTCAAGAAGTATTAAAACTAAATTTCAGAGATAGAATAGCTAAACGCTTATCCAAATAATAGTTAGGCTTATGGTAAGTTATATTTTGCATTATTTGGACTAACTGTTACTATCTTAACACCAAGTGATTCTCCTTCTTCCCATGCAGGCATAAGCAAAAGAGTTGAATCCATATTTTCTTGTGGATTTTTAAAATCGTGGTGCTGTCTTGGAGGTACAACAACTTCTCTTTGAAAAGCATTTCTTAAACTATCTATCAAAAGAGGAAAGGTTAAAGCCTTATCTACACTTTTTTTATCTATAAAAGTCATAAAGAGCCTCTTTCGTATAAACCATTGACTACTCTTAAAATATTATTTTCATTTTCATCTTTTAATTCATTTGGAAGATACGGTGTTGGACAATCTTGAAAACATACAGGTCTTGAAAATCTTTTAATTGCCCCGGTTCCTACTGATGTGAATCTGGAATCTGTTGAAGCAGGAGAAGGTCCTCCGTGTTGCATAGAGTGACAAACTTCGACGCCAGTTGGAACTGAATTAAAAAGTAGTCTTCCACATTTATCCTCAAGTGAGCGAACAATATCTATATAAGGGGTAATTTCTTCATCATTAGCCATAATTGTTGCTGTAAGCTGTCCATTTAAACAATTTACAACTTCTCTCATTTCTTCTTGATTTTCACATTCAACTATCAAAGAGTATGGCCCAAAAATTTCTTCTTGGAGACTTTTGTTATTTGTAAAATCTTTTGCACCACAAAGTGCGATAGTTGAATTTCCTTTAGCCTGTGATATTTCTTGATTTGTTGTGGCTAAAAGAGATACTCCTTTTTGCAAAAGAGCGTTTTGTTTATTATTTTCATATGCTTCAAATATACCATTTGTTAACATATTTGAAGGGATGATATTTCGTATCTCTTCTTTTAAATCTTCTTCGAATTGTTCTAATTCCTTATTTTTAAAAGCTATAATAAGCCCTGGATTTGTACAAAACTGTCCAACTCCCAAAGAGATTGAACTAGCATAAAGAGAAGCTAATGTTTTACTATTTTTAAAAGCTGAAGGCAAAAAGACACAAGGATTTATACTTCCCATTTCAGCAAATACAGGTATGGGATTTTTTCTTTGATTTGCTATTTCAAATAGTTTCATACCAGCTTGAGTAGAGCCTGTAAATCCTATGGCTTTTACATTTTCTGCTTTTACTATTTCTTGCCCAACTTCTCTTCCACCTCCATGAACTAAAGAAAAAACCCCATTAGGCATATTACATTTTTTAACAGCAGTTATAATCGCAGTTGCTATAAGCTCAGATGTTCCACTATGTGCACTGTGAGCTTTGAGTATTATAGGGCAACCGGCTGCTAAAGCTGAAGCTGTATCACCTCCTGCACAACCAAAAGCTAAAGGAAAATTACTGGCTTCAAAGATTCCTACAACACCAAGAGGTCTTAGCATTTTTCGCAAGTCATTTCGCGGAAGTGGCTCTCTTTCTGGCAAAGCTGTGTCAATCGTAGCTTCAACCCAAGAGCCCTCTTTTAAAAGCTCTGAAAACATTTTGATTTGATTTATAGTTCTAGCTCTCTCTCCCTCTATTCTAGCTCTAGGCAAATTTGATTCACTCATAGTCCTTTCTACTAAAACATCTCCAAGGTTATAAATTTCATCAGCTATTGTGTCTAAAAAATCTGCTCTTCTTTTTTGTGATATGTTTTTGTAGAGTATGAAAGCTTCTTGTGAAAGCGAAAATATAGCTTCTAATTCACGCTTGCTTGCATGGTAAAATTTACCATCTAAATACTTTCCACTATTAATATCAACAAGTTGTGAATACTTATCTGAATCTGCTGATAAACTATTGCCAATAAAATTTTTTCCGTGCAT
>CAZYTB010000124.1:0-6621 GCA_964650375.1 uncultured Campylobacterales bacterium
ATCTATATTATAATATTACATAATGACCCGATTTCAAGGGGATTGAAACTCACTTTTAAACTATCATGTATTAAAATTAGCATTACATAATGACCCGATTTCAAGGGGATTGAGACTTAGATAGTGTATATGTGCTTCCATCAATTTTTAATTACATAATGACCCGATTTCAAGGGGATTGAGACGGTGCTTGGGAACCTTTACTGCAGCTTATTTAATTACATAATGACCCGATTTCAAGGGGATTGAGACCAAAAGAAACCTATGAGCACCTAAAATACTTAGATTACATAATGACCCGATTTCAAGGGGATTGAGACCTTGCTAAAACTCTCTTATTTATATTTAATAAATTACATAATGACCCGATTTCAAGGGGATTGAGACTAGATATTTTTCCTCTTCTTTCATTCTCATAAGATTACATAATGACCCGATTTCAAGGGGATTGAGACGCTTCTTGCTTCTTTAGTTCTTTTAAATCATTCATTACATAATGACCCGATTTCAAGGGGATTGAGACTTTTATCTTAATGCTTTTATAGCACCCCAAACATATTACATAATGACCCGATTTCAAGGGGATTGAGACATCATTATTTTTTGTGTATTCTCGAGTCCATATATTACATAATGACCCGATTTCAAGGGGATTGAGACATAACTTCTTTTATTCTCAACCCCTCGAAATATGATTACATAATGACCCGATTTCAAGGGGATTGAGACAAGAGTATCTCTCTCTTCCTTTATCTCTTCTACTATTACATAATGACCCGATTTCAAGGGGATTGAGACATGTATTTTAGTGTGCCTTCTTTGGTTTGAATTTTTATTACATAATGACCCGATTTCAAGGGGATTGAGACAAATTTAGAACTTATATAGCTAAATTCTAAATATTACATAATGACCCGATTTCAAGGGGATTGAGACCTAACTCAATTATATGTCCCATAATTATAACTTTATTACATAATGACCCGATTTCAAGGGGATTGAGACATTTAAAGGAGCGCTATACTCCTTAATATCATATATTACATAATGACCCGATTTCAAGGGGATTGAGACAAATTTTGGTGATATTTTACTACATTTCAGCAGCATTACATAATGACCCGATTTCAAGGGGATTGAGACACAACATCTTTAACATTAATCATCATATATCCTTTGATTACATAATGACCCGATCTCAAGGGGATTGAGACATTAGATTTTCTATTTTATAGTCCTCTGCTATGATTACATAATGACCCGATTTCAAGGGGATTGAGACTCAATAATTAAAGTTCTATGAGCTTCTAATTTTATTACATAATGACCCGATTTCAAGGGGATTGAGACTTGTTAAAATCACTAATCATACCACTTAATTTTATTACATAATGACCCGATTTCAAGGGGATTGAGACTAGTTATATCTTGTTACTTGCATTGCATATTTATATTACATAATGACCCGATTTCAAGGGGATTGAGACACTGAATTTTATCATAAATCTCTTCTATTTTTTATTACATAATGACCCGATTTCAAGGGGATTGAGACCTGGTATATCGTCTTGATATGTACCGTTCTTGCTAATTACATAATGACCCGATTTCAAGGGGATTGAGACCATATAATTTAACATCTTCCACTAAATTGTTTTCAATTACATAATGACCCGATTTCAAGGGGATTGAGACAGCAGACTGTCTGCTACAGCATCCCCTATAAAATTACATAATGACCCGATTTCAAGGGGATTGAGACTCATTTGTTAATCCTTTTAGGTTATAACCTTAAATATTACATAATGACCCGATTTCAAGGGGATTGAGACCTAGTTAAAAACTCAAATCTAACACCATATTTAATTACATAATGACCCGATTTCAAGGGGATTGAGACTATAATATTGAAGTATTCATAGTGCTTGAGAGCATTACATAATGACCCGATTTCAAGGGGATTGAGACGCATTTGCTTGAATGGGTAAAACTCCGATTAAGATTACATAATGACCCGATTTCAAGGGGATTGAGACCAATCACACATGTTTACCTCCAAATATTTTTTGATTACATAATGACCTGATTTCAAGGGGATTGAGACGCATTGTTATTGCAAGTTTACTAGTTTAACTTAGTTGACAAAATACATTAAATAAAGTATAATATTTAATGTTAAATTAGATACTTAAAAAAGGGATATATTATGCAATCCATATTGTCAAATTATACAGTTAGCATAACGGAATTAAAAAAATCACCAGCGAAGATACTCGAACAAGCTGGTAAAGAAACTGTAGCTATACTAAATCATAATGTTGCTAGTGCTTATTTGGTTCCATCTCAAACTTATGAAAAGATTATGGATATTGTAGATGATTATTATCTTGAGAAAGTTGTTAAAAAGAGATTAAATGATGGCGAAAAGCCGATAAAAGTTTCTTTAGACGAAATATGAGTTAGAGTTTAAACCAAAAGCTTTGAGAGAGTGGAATAAACTTGATTCTACTATTTTATTTCAATTTAAAAAGAAGCTAATAGAGAGATTACCAAATCCAAAAGTTCCAAAAGATAAATTAAGTGGATATGAGAATGTTTATAAAATTAAATTAAAAAGTTTAGGTTTTAGATTGGCTTATGAAGTCAAAGATAAAGAGATAGTAATATTAGTTTTAAGCGTCGGCAGAAGAGAAAATAATGATATATTTGTTTAAATTTAATGAATTTTTGAAAGGTTAAAAATATGAAAATTGTTACCACTGTAGGCACATCTTTGATTACAAATCAACTGGAAGATGATAATATTAAAGCATTATATAATGTTTTAAAACAAAAAAACTATTGTGAAAAAAAAGATTTTGAAAAAGAGTATGATAAACTAAAAGAAATATTACTTAAAAATGTTTCTCTTGATGAAAAAACATCAGCAGAAATTAAAAGCATTATAAAAATCAAAGACATTTATAAGAATCAATATTTTGAAATAGAATTAATAGCGACAGATACAATTCTTTCGCCAATTTGTGCAGAAGTTTTGCAAATACTATTTGACAAAGATGATTTAAAGATAAATTTTGATGACAAAAATATCATTAAAGATTTACAAGTAAGTAATTATGAGCTATATAAAAAAGGATTGATCAATCTTCTTAATAGATTGAGTCAAATTGCAAACAATGGAACATATTTTAGCGATTTAACTTTAAACATAACTGGTGGTTTTAAAGGAGTTATACCATATCTTACAATTTTTAGCCAAGTTAATAATATACCACTTTTTTATATTTTTGAGTTTACAAATACTTTGATAGAAATTCCACAAATTCCAATCAAAATAGATGAATATATTTTTGATAAATATTGGAAAGAATTCTACATGTTGAACAAAAACTACATACTAAATAAAAAAGATTTGACATCTAATTTTTTGAAAGCAAATCATAATATACTGGAAATGGAAGGTGATTTTATCTCTTTTAATGCTCTGGGTAAAATATTATGGGATAAATATGCAAGTGCTCATTTTATTTTTTATACAAACGATGAAGTTTTAAATGATATAGAAAAACAAATTGAGATAAAAAGAATTTTATCTTCAAAATTTAAAGCTAATTTTGATAGTAAAACAGAAAGAAAAGGTGAACATTTAGTATATGATGATGGCAATAACCCAAATAGAATTTTTTATTTTATTGATGATGAAGAATTTTATATTTATAAAACTTTTCAACATCATGATGATTATGAAAAATATATTAATTCTAATAGCTTGGATAAGAAGAAATTTATAAAAGATTCTAAAATTAGAAAACTTTCTTTTTAGTTTTCACTATAAAGTATATCTTATAACCCAAAAAATGTCTATCAAAAACTGTATCATTCTTCAAAAAAATGGAGGCTAAGATGAAAAAGATAAATATCAGTGTAGGAACATCACAAATCAAAACAAGAATTACTTGGAGTTTTAATCCTATTCAAAGAGTTGTTAAGAGTAAAAAGATTTATAGTCGAAAGAAATTGAGCAAAAAAATATTATCAAAAGAAGTCCTTTAGCTTTGAAAAGTATGTTTTTGCTTTTTTCTCACGCACTAAGACCTTCTCAAAGAAAAGATGCTATAAAATCTCTACATGCAGAGGATTTTATAGTTTAGGAGATATTGACATGTCGCAGATAAATACTGTAAAAAAATATATAATTATTTTGGAAGAGTTTAGTAACAGAACTGATGGAACTCTCACTAGTTATGATGATTTTTTGCTAGATGAGCTAAATATAAGCCAAAAGCAATTGGGGAGGTTGTTAGATGAATTATCTATTGAGTTTGACAATATTATCACAATAGATGGCAAAAAAAGAAAAACATATAAACTCATAAAAGCTATTGATATTTTTGTGCAAACCATGGAGAATTCTCAGGAGATAGGTTGGTTTTTTAATATGGCAAGAGATGCCGACCCACTTATCTTTAAAGACTTAGAAAATTACATAAATAAAAATAAAAATATATACCAGTTTAAAAGTTCACCATTTGAAGATATAAGTTCACTTGAATCAAAACAGGTTTTCAAAAGGCTAAAAGTTGCTGCGCAAAATAGAGAATATAGAGATATAAAATTTTCATACGAAAAAGAGTGGCAGAGAAATCTTAAGTGTCTAAAACTTGTATTTATGGATAATAACTGGTATATCGCCTATATAGATAAAGATGACATGTTAAAATTTGGAAGAATTTCTTTTATCCAAGAGGTAAGTTACTCACATGATAAAACGGCATTTCAAACACACTATATTCAAAAACAGATTGATTTTTTGGAAAACAGTGTACAGAACTCTATGACATTGTATGAAAATAAAGGAAAAATAGCAACTCTAAAAGCAAATAAAAAAATTGCTAGATATTTTAAAAAAGGTATGAAAAAGTTTTTAAGTACTCAAGAGTTCAAGGAAGAGCTAGAAAATGGAGATATACTCTTTAGCATAAAATATACTCAAGAATTGGAAATTTTACCTTTTATACAAAGATGGTTGCCTGACCTTGAGATACTTTCACCAAATTCACTAATAGTTTTATACAAAAAGAAACTAAAAAAAGCAATTAGCTAAATACCAATAAAAGAGAAATTTTAAACTAAACAAGAGCCATTTTACAGGCTCTTTCGTTAATGTGAGAGAATTTGACTAAGAAATAGTTTTAATCTATCTGACTGAGGATTTTCAAAGAATTCTTCAGGTGTATTTTCTTCTATTATTTGACCAGCTTCCATAAATATAACTCGATCAGCTACTTTTTTTGCAAAACCCATTTCATGAGTTACGCACACCATTGTCCTATGCTCCTGTGCAAGCCCTATCATAACATCTAGCACTTCTGAAATCATCTCAGGATCAAGCGCAGAAGTTGGTTCATCAAAAAGCATGATAGATGGATTTTTACAAAGGCTTCTTGCAATTGCCACCCTTTGCTGTTGTCCACCACTAAGCTGATTTGGATATTTTTTAGCTTGATCAGCAATTCCTACTCTCTCTAGAAAACTCATAGCTATTTTTATAGCTTCTTTTTTAGGAATTTTTTTAACCCAGATAGGAGCTAAGGTTAAGTTGTCGAGTATAGTTAAATGTGGGAAAAGATTAAAACTTTGAAATACCATAGCAACATCTTCACGGATAGCTTTTATCTTTTTAACATCATCACTTAATTCTACATCGTTTACAGTAATTTGACCTTCTTGAAACTGCTCTAAATAGTTTATACATCTAACTAGTGTCGATTTTCCACTCCCTGAAGGTCCCGCTACTACTATGATTTCACCTTTTTTTACATTTAAGTTAATATCTTTTAGTACTTGAAAGTCACCATACCATTTATTTAGATTTTTTATTTCTATTACATCATTTTTATTTTCCATTTTTTCCCCTGTTATAGATTTGTATTAAATCTTTTTTCTAGTGAATTGCTATATTGTGACATTATATAACAAAATGCCCAAAATATTATAGTCACAAATACATATCCTTCTGTTTCAAAACCAAGCCAATGAGAATCACTACCTGTCAGTTGAACCATAGCCAATAAGTCAAAAAGGCCTATAATCATCACCAAAGTGGTGTTCTGAAATAGTGATATAAATATACCTACTAAGTTTGGAATTGCAACTTTTAGAGCTTGAGGCAGAATAATTAAAAGCATTTTTTGCCAATAAGAAAGTCCTACAGCATCTGCAGCTTCATATTGACCTGTTGGTATAGCTTGTATTCCACCGCGAATTGCCTCTGCAATATAAGCTGATTCAAAGATTATTAGACCAACAAGTGCACGAAGTAATTTATCAAAAGTTACACCCTCAGGTAAAAATAATGGTAATATAACAGCAGACATAAATAAAACGGTGATAAGAGGAACAGCCCTTACGAATTCTATATATGTAACACTTAGACTTTTAATAATTGGTAGATCTGATTTTCTTCCAAGTGCAAACAAAACTCCAACCGGGAATGAGAAAACGATACCAATTGCAGATATTACAATAGTGAGTAATAATCCTCCCCACTTAGTGTATCCAACACCTTCTAATCCAAAGATACCACCTCTTATCAAGATAGCTGCTACTATAAAATATATT
>CAZYTB010000125.1:0-6621 GCA_964650375.1 uncultured Campylobacterales bacterium
AGTCTAACCTTTCTGAGGTTGTAGACAGTAGTTGACCCCAATAGGCTCCCGAAGATGTATGTTTTGCATGATAGTTATGCATCATTTTTGTAGGCCATATCAACTCATCAGGAAGGTGGGGGTTTAAAAAAATCAACAATCTTATCACGACATTTGTTTTCACCGTATTTATGGTGCAAATATAATGAACCTTTTTCTGCCAAATCATGCTCAATTAACATGTCCCTGAAATTAATTAACTCGGTTTCAGGATAGCACGTTATGGAATGTAGTTTCATGTCGTCCCCTTCACAAATTTGAATGGGCCCACCCGGATTTGAACCAGGAATCTACCGCTTATGAGGCGGGTGCCTTACCAGTTTGGCCATAGGCCCAGTGAGTTTATTTATTATACAACTCTAAGAATTTGGTACGAAGTTTATTGTCTAACTTAAGAGAGAAGTCTTTATCCAGAGAGTTCTCTTTAATAAGCCGAATGACATCAACTAAGTCTTGCGGTCTGCCAGCAATTATCTTGAACTCTATTAAATGAGTTAAGCTCAAGTACCAGACACCACTTATTTTCTTTCTCACCGACAGGGGATTAGGCATAAGTTGCCCGTTATTCCTATCACCTTCAATGAGAATATCAATTCTTGTTTTCTTAGTCCCTGAATGATACCACATGTTCTTTTTAGAGCCTGGAATGAACGTGTAGCCACGGCCTATCAGTTCCGACTCAATGGTTTTAAATGCTTTTTTTGAAACAAGAAAGTCCACGTCCTCCGTGGCTCTGGAAAAGTTGTACGGGGCCAAAGCTATTCCACCTATAATGCAATACTCCAGATTAAGCTCATTAAAGTCCTTAGCTATTTCAGTAGCGATATTGTGTATGTCGCCACTCACTATATTAACTAACTTCCGTATAAAATCTTTCTCATCAAGGTCTAACAAATCTTTAATGATACTCATTATAGGCTCCTTTCTTGTTATTCTTAATCAGTAATCTGTACTTGGAAAACTTATGATATGGCCACACAGGGTCTTGAGTTCATCGTAAGATAAAATACCATCAGCGTATTCAGAACCGAGGGATCGCCGAAACACACTCTCGCCATCAACGGCTACGGATAACTGACCATGACGATACCGTATGTAAATGTCTTTTCCAGTAACAAGCTTGCCCTCCCACTGCGAAGGGCAAGCGGAACAAGTTTGAACGATGGACTCTATGTCATACATGGTTAGTTCCCTTTGTGTTACTGTATCAAGTATTTTCTTCAAGTCCAAGATAACTTTCTGAAGCTGATTCAACGCCGGGTCATATTCATCAGCGTACATTTTATTGCCCTGGTACAACTCAGCGGTGCTCTCATATTTAGCAAGGAGCTTTTCAATTTCTTCTCTCATCGTTGTTCCTCTGTGAGCATCACCCCGCCCTGTGGTCACGCCTTTAATTCATCGTAACACTCTTGACAGAAGTACCGTGATGACCCAATGCCACTGACTCTATCGACTCTAATGAATATGGACCTAGGATTTCTGTAAACCCAGGGATCAATCCCTCGCTCTACCTTCAGAGTCTCTTCCACACGGCAATGATCGCTGTCACATTTAGTTATACTCTGTATGCTAATTCCCATTGGCGTTCCTCCCTATGCCTTCGCGTTGGTAGAACTCATCGATGTCTTCATTGAGATCATCAAGGAGCGATTGGATTGAGTTAATACCGGCTTGAGTAAGTACCTCGTTCATAGCCGGCTCACCTCTCTTAGCCTTCTCAAGAGAGACAAGAAGGTCGTTGCGCTTTTCAGTGGAAACTTTGTACTGGTTCCAATTTAAAATCATAACTTCCTCAATATGTTTTGTAAAGATCAAGCCAGGATGTTCTATCCTGACGATTTAAAAGTGTGTAGTCTTTCACCTCACAAAAAGAAGACGGAGCCATCTGAGATGTCACCGCATCAATGTAGCAACTGAACTTCCCTTCTTCCATGTGGTAGAAGATAGAGTTGACCCCAGCCTCTTTCAGTTCTTTTTCAAACCGCTTGGCCAACGGAGTATCAATCCCTATTGAACAATAGGTTCTGTTCTCCTTGACAGCATCAAGCCACCAGTTGTAGGAGATTGGTTTGAACTCCGACCCTCGTCCTGTTGTTTTATAATCGAGTAGTGTAACACCAACACTATGTGATGCTATCATCTTGAGTAACTTTTCAAACTGGTCACGAGTTACTGTCCCCATAACTATTTGTACACTAATCTTTTGTCTGAACGCATGTGGGTAGTCTTCGGACAGGACCTTGGTAAGAAACTTATCCAGGATAACTGAACTCTCGGTGCTGAAAGCAACTCCACCTACAAGTTCCATGATGGTTGCAAAGTCCCTTTTGTTTTCTACCCACTCAAAAGACCTGGTTGTGAAATTCGGTATGACATCAAGGCTTCTGAACACCTCAAGAATTTCTATAAAGTCAGGGTGTGATGTAGGTTCCCCACCGCCTAACGCGACCTCAAATACTTTTGCGGCTTGGAGCTTGTACGCGAGATCAACGAGGTCTCGTTTCTCGGCATGAGCTCCTTGGGTGGTAGACCCTTGGTAACAAAACACGCAACCGAAGTCACAGTAATCAGTGATCTTGATGTCCACCAGCTCTGGGACAGAAGACTTTGTGTAGTCCACGGCATCGTGATTAAAGTTCATTCTTATTTTGTTTCCCTTGCCTCGGTCAAAGAGAGTCCAGTTGTCGCCGTCTTGTCGGGCGACAATATTACTGTTTGGTTTTTCGCATAGCTCGTGGCTATACAAGTCTTCTTTTATTTCAGCCCCAGGAAGTTTTGTTATTGGATGGTTGCGTCCTGGAAGGTTCGGCTCACCTTCGTCATCAACATTATCGTTTCCGCCTACTACGACAAAGTTATCCTGTAACACATACTTCTGAAATTCCATAAAGAATTCTTTGTCAATAGCCTTCCCATCAAAGCCGGTCGGGAGTTTCAGCTCACTCTGATGATCGATGTAGCCATGTACAAAAGTATCCGCGCATAAAGTTTCTCTACACCCAGTCCATTCGAGAGCTATAACACCAGCTATGTCAGACCCGACTTCACGCCGGAGGTTCTCGTACAGGAGTTGAGCAAGATAAGTTTTCTTTGCGTGCTTGGAACCTAGTACGAACTGATTCCATCCGTACTCGTTATTAACTTCTTTGTCCTCAACATTCTTGAGCTCAGCATCTGGTACAAAGATAATACAGTGAGTCGAAGAACTGTTTGTAGCAAATGATTTGTATCTTACATTATGAATTTTCATGTTAGCTATTCTCAACCTCTTGTTCGGATTGTTCACTGATAATTTGTTTTATGTTAGACATGAGACCACTCTGGTGGCTGATGAATTCTCTGATACCTTCCT
Source organism: uncultured Campylobacterales bacterium (assembly GCA_964650375.1). Taxonomy (GTDB): domain Bacteria; phylum Campylobacterota; class Campylobacteria; order Campylobacterales; family Sulfurospirillaceae; genus JAADIZ01. Next base: position 3,395 of record CAZYTB010000125.1, read on the forward strand.
GAGAGGTGTCTATTTTATCGGTGAGCTCATTTATCTTCGCCATTTCCACATCATTGTACAAGCAGACATTATCTTCACTGAGGAAGTTTTTCTGCCTATACTCTAGGTGCGTGAGAGCATAGAACATCTTTTTTGATTGAAAGTTCACACATCGCACACTAACTATTCCAGAGATCGCTTTGCCACCTCTAGTTATCCCAATTAGTTTGTCACCGACATCGTACCGAAACACAACACTGGCACCCGGAGAGTTCGGGTAGTCCAGGGCAATCATCTTTTCAGAAAATATACAGTTCATGGTTGTTCCCTCAAAATATCTTTTATGCCGGAGTTAAGAGCCGTGACCTGTGTTTTAAGTTTTTGTATGAGCGCACGAGTCTCGGTCACAGCCTGAGTCGCTTCACTGACTAAGCCCATGTCATTTTCATTATACGGCTTAGTGGTTTCGCTCACGAGTAATTGGTGCCACTCAGAACCGATACCCTCAAGAGCGTAGAACACGCTGTCATTTGAGTCAACGATTATTTTTTGTACTATCCCAACTACTACTTCGCCGGATCGTTTGATACCAATAACTTTTTCACCTACTTGACATCGGAAAGCTCTTGGCTCTTCACCCTTGGTGTTGGGAGTTCCTAATATAACATAGTCTGTCGTCATCTCTGCAATCATGTTATTTCCCCTCCGTTAAATTAATAGAAGCCACTTTGGTATGTACAACCTCAGTTTGACCGCACACTGGACATGTGCTGACAAGTTTTAGTGTTCTGTCCAGGTCCATCTCCTCATCCCAGTTATGTTTACACCAGGGACACACGAACTCAACTCTCTTCAATGTTGCTGCTTTCACGGTAAGCCCTCCCGGTTTCGGTTCCGTGATACTCTTTAAACTTTACTTTTGGTTCAGAGCATTCTGGGCACGTGGAATAATCGTATGGTGTCCCTTCACCTTCTTCATGCCACTCATGGTTGCATTTCTGGCACTTGTACGTTATTAAAATACGGCTCATGATATGCTCCTTGTGTTGAGTTAGTTCCAGAGCCACCGGAAAAAGTTTTTTATCGGATGATCGCATTTCTTACATCGTGTCCTCATGAAGTAGTGCTTACTGCCGTAGTTCCTGGGTATGAACAGGAATCTCGTATCCACAGGCATGGTTAGTTTCCCACAACTATTACAAACGTACTTACCGTATACTGGATTTGGCTCAAGAACGGGCATGGACTCGAATGGGTATACTCGTTTTTTCACCCTTTCACCGATCTCTACCAAAGTCGGCTTGCGAGTACTCACGGTTATAAACCGTTCATCACATGGCTGTTTGAAATGGACGTATCTTTCAGCGTCGTGGTGGCTAAGGCTCATAACGGTGTCCCGGCTTCACGCTCTTTTTCACCGCCAGCTTCAAGTTCTTGATAACCTCTCGTGCCTCAGTAGCGCAGGTTTCGCACCTTAAGCATTTGTCATAGTGACTTGTCTCTTGGTTACGTCTAATCATTCCGTACACCTTGGACCCGGTAGCAATTGTTTCCCTACACGAGTCGCACGGAAAGTCTTTCTCAGATATCGTAAACATATTAAATCCTTGGTTAGTCCTTGGTTAGTCGTCATCACACATTCTAAAGTTTATTTTTGGGTCAACCTTCTTACCAGCATTGAGTTGTTTAACCACGTCAGCTATTTCTTTGAGGTAATGTTTACTGAGCGTCCCAGGGTCTTCACCTTCAGGGAGGTCCACAATCGTTACATTGAATTTCTTCTTCAAAAGGTTGCCGATTCTTTCGGCAGTATTGTAACCGACATCATCACCGTCCAGACACAAGACCACGTTATGAACACCGTTTGCTTTCAGCGTAGCCTCTTTTACTCTTGACCAATTGTTTGTCCCAAGAAATGCTAGTGTAGGGATGTCGAAGTAATTCATCCTCAAGGCATCATAAGGTCCTTCGACTAAACACACCGTTGGAAGATGTTTCCTTAGAACAAACTCCCTGGGAAACAGCCCATAGTTTTTTATCCAAGAACCTCTACTGTTTCTCCATTTAATCTTAACAGGCTCGTCAGTTTGACCGGCTATGTGGCCGACAGAATTATATGCGCTCCCATTCTTTATGAGAAAAAGTATCCTGTATATTTCGTCTGCTTCATCATACCAACGTTTGGCCCCAATCCTTTTGAGAAAACCACCAGGCAGTTTCCGCCATATTCTATCATCGTCCCACTCTTCGGTATCATCTGGTACTGAATACTTTTGGCCTATCTCATCGAGTCTAAGTTTGAGCTTCTCAAGGCTCTCATCAACTCTATCTTTTTCCGTTGGCTTGTAGTCTTCACCGTCTTTCCATTTTGGGAGCGTTAGATATGAAAATAGCTTATTGACGTGACCTTTCTCTCCGCAAGACCAACAGTGGAAAACTGGTTTTGATTCTATCACACTTATTGAAAGACTTGGCGATCTATCCTTTTTGCCTGTAACCTTGATGTGGTTTTTGAAAACACATCTTATGGAGATATCCTTAGATGAGGAAGTTCTTATGTGGTTAATCTTTGCTTCCCTCAAATTAGCTAGTACAAAACTTTTGAACGTGCTCATGGCTCATATTCCCCTGACGGCTTCTTTTAAAAAGTGAACAAGCTTGTCTTAGGCAAGCTTCTTGTTGCTGTCTTCCTTGAGGAAGACACTTGGCAGAGGTTAGTCCCTGACCTCGTATTATTAATTTCTATGCTACTTGTGATATCATACCTTGTCTCAAAATATTCCTTGACGCATTTTGATCGGCGTTAATCTGGTACTCACATTTAGTACAACAGAACTCTGATTGTGATACCCTAGAATCCTTATCAACATGAAGACACTTACTACAAGCTCGTGAAGTATTCCTAGGATTCACTCTGATCAAAGTTCTCCCATACCATCTGGCTTTGTATTCAAGCATGCCAAAGAACATCCCCAGACCTTGGTTCAGTAAGACTCTGTTAAGTCCAGACTTCTGTTTGACCTTGGACCCTGGATGCTCTATAGTGCCTGAAGATGATTTGGTCATGTTCTTTATTTTCAAGTTCTCAATTACAATCACATCGTGGCTTTTGATGAGATGAGTGCTGGCTTTGTGAAGATAATCTTTTCGTTTGAATCTTAACTTCTGATGAAGTTTTGAGAGACGATGTTTTCCTTAAGATAGTTCTTAGAAGATTGCTTGATCCTGAGTCTGAGAGCCAAGACTTC
>CAZYTB010000126.1:0-6616 GCA_964650375.1 uncultured Campylobacterales bacterium
AAAAAATTGAAAGATATTCGATGAAACGTAAATTAAATAGTAAAATAATACTAAAATACATATTTATAAATATGTTAACTAATACGTATAATGATACTAACAATAGAACTCGCATCAAGTAGTATCAGGTAATACGGGCGCACTAATTAGATAATGCTCAAACGTATTATCTATATAACTAACAGGTACTACACAACCAGGGCTGATAAACTCATCACCAGGAAACCTATTATGTATGATACTTGAACCAGTACTACTATTATATAATTCACGATCTTCCTTAATAACATCCAAGACTTCATCATTATCTAAATAATTAGATCCAGTCTGTTTTTTATTATCTATAAATTCTTTACTATATAATATAACACTACTAAAGTTCTCATACTCTTTAAGACTCGCTTCCAACTCTTCCTTAGGCATGTACAAGGCTTTACTACTTTCAGATTGCACAATGCAATCCGAAATCTCTAACCTACTACTACTAGGACTACCTAAATTAACTATATATTGTTCCCGTACCATATTTATCTTGTACCTACCCCTTTCTAATTCATCAGTAATATGCGCAGGTATTAAAGATTCAATATGCTTTGAATATTCAATATTTTCTTCGGAATTTAAGAATTTTACTATTAGAAATTCTAAAAAAGCAGATGAATTTAAACGATTAGAATGCAACATATGTCTAAAACCCTTGCCAACATCAGGAGATGTATCAGCAGAATAACATAAATTTGCACAATGCCGAGCTAGCCCACTTCTTGGAGTATGAATAAACTCCATATTTACAAAAGCATTACACCGAGCAGCTCCTAGAGATAACTGCTCAGTATGTTGGACTAACCCACTCGCATTACGCAATGAGGCATCATCAACTTTCATACCCATCTTATAACATTCCTTAAAATAATCAAAAGGTAAATAACACATATCAATATTAAGAACATTATCCGTACTACTATTGATATGACTATCACTTGAATCAAGTACACATTTGCCTCTACGAGATATAATGTCACTATTTAAAACCATATCACTCGAAATAGCTATACTACGACGAATAGGCCGAAAATCATAAAACTTACTTAAGTAACAATCAACACCTAGTGTACGAATATGTAATAACTGGGGGACAACAAATTCCTTATAACAAATCTTCGGCAAATATTCAGATTCAAATGATTTATCTTCAGATAGGAACACCTTACCTTTACTATCAAACTTCAAATCTTTTGTACCATCTTCTTCAACCTTTTTATTTAAGAGACGACCGTCCTTAACTAATAATACCCTACCAGACCCAATAGAATACTTAATCCGGTGAAGGATATAAGCCTCTAAGCACTTTATAACAATTACTAGTTAAAAATTCCATAAGGCGGTGTTCTAAATCATCAGATAAAATATCTATACTGATATTACCTGAAATTAAAGACCTTATAGATTTATCAGTAATACTGTAAAGTAATAAAACCACGTAACAACTACGAAACGTTGAAATAAAATTACAAAGTATCGGACAAGTACTATGAACATCTACACAATAACAAACGAAATTAACATATTCATATGAAAAAGTATCTAGTGCCTTATTAAACTCACTATCGAAAGATAAAATATCCAACAAATTACCGCACTTGCGCATCATTGTGATATTATCATCAAAAGTAAATAAGCCAGAATCCATACTATATGTACTCAATAAACATTGACTACAATCTTCAATAATATTGAACAAAGAGCACAAACCATCTAATATTACACGGGACGAATTATACATCTCTCTTAAAATTGATATAAAACCACGAACTAAGGCACCATATAGAACACTTAAAGGTATCACAGTATCTATGTCAGCCTTACCGTGAAAATTATAACTTGTAGATATACGATTACCAGAAATAATATAAAGCTTATCCAAATCAGGATAAAATTTATGTACAATAGTACTTGATGAAGAAATATACTTAACATAGGACATATCTGTACCAGATAGTAAATATCTACCAAAATTATATATAGTATTATTAGACGCAGCTAAAGATATACAGCATTCATTACACATGCAAAGAATTTTCATAATGGATTTATATAAATAATTATTATTAAATATATAAGGCCATAGAAGTGAGAAATAAGAACCTACGAAAGTACTATAATAAGAATCCGCAAGTCCCTCTAAGTCATCACGGTGACTATCAACAGAACTAAAATATACTGCAAAAATAGGGACAACTAAAATATCCATATATTTATACAAATTAACATCAACATCTAATATTTGCATATAAATAGAGGGCATACCATCGTATATTCCAGAATGCTTTGATATTTCACACATCACCCTGTTATAAATATTAATTATATTAGAATTGGGCAAAAAAAACCTAGAGATATACGAATTTAAATACACCATATTATATAAAATGCCCATATCCGAAACTTCTAAATATTTATGAGGTACAAACCCACCACTTAAAATAGAAACAAACTTAAATATTTCAAATGTAGGTAACACTAACTTAGAACTATAAATATTAGTGCGACCTTCAATATTTACGGGTATGAATAATTCACTACCGTAATTAACACGTTCTGAGTCCAAATTGTCATTAACACTAGGCTTAGCATTTTTCAATTCATTAATTGCACGTATAGATAAACAAAGGTTATATATATTAGTGAATTGATCAATATCACTAACAGATGCCATTGTATCCTTAGCCGTAGTAACGCCCGTGATATCAAAATGCACACCAATACGCTGGGCAACATAAGTACTATAAAGCTCCAATTTGTTCATAGTAGTACTAGAACGTATAGTACTATATGTACGAGAACTAACACGAAATCCCAAACTACATTCATTAACAAACCTCATCCCTGTACCAATAGCAGAACTATTAAAACCACATGCTTTAAGTGTTCCCTCACTCACAGATGATACTATACCTTGCAAAACGCGCCAAGAACGTGAAGACTCCAATAAAGTTGAATAAAAAAATTTAGTAGTAGTGAAGTTAAACATCAAGATAGTAAAAGTAATAAAAAATTGAAAGATATTCGATGAAACGTAAATTAAATAGTAAAATAATACTAAAATACATATTTATAAATATGTTAACTAATACGTATAATGATACTAACAATAGAACTCGCATCAAGTAGTATCAGGTAATACGGGCGCACTAATTAGATAATGCTCAAACGTATTATCTATATAACTAACAGGTACTACACAACCAGGGCTGATAAACTCATCACCAGGAAACCTATTATGTATGATACTTGAACCAGTACTACTATTATATAATTCACGATCTTCCTTAATAACATCCAAGACTTCATCATTATCTAAATAATTAGATCCAGTCTGTTTTTTATTATCTATAAATTCTTTACTATATAATATAACACTACTAAAGTTCTCATACTCTTTAAGACTCGCTTCCAACTCTTCCTTAGGCATGTACAAGGCTTTACTACTTTCAGATTGCACAATGCAATCCGAAATCTCTAACCTACTACTACTAGGACTACCTAAATTAACTATATATTGTTCCCGTACCATATTTATCTTGTACCTACCCCTTTCTAATTCATCAGTAATATGCGCAGGTATTAAAGATTCAATATGCTTTGAATATTCAATATTTTCTTCGGAATTTAAGAATTTTACTATTAGAAATTCTAAAAAAGCAGATGAATTTAAACGATTAGAATGCAACATATGTCTAAAACCCTTGCCAACATCAGGAGATGTATCAGCAGAATAACATAAATTTGCACAATGCCGAGCTAGCCCACTTCTTGGAGTATGAATAAACTCCATATTTACAAAAGCATTACACCGAGCAGCTCCTAGAGATAACTGCTCAGTATGTTGGACTAACCCACTCGCATTACGCAATGAGGCATCATCAACTTTCATACCCATCTTATAACATTCCTTAAAATAATCAAAAGGTAAATAACACATATCAATATTAAGAACATTATCCGTACTACTATTGATATGACTATCACTTGAATCAAGTACACATTTGCCTCTACGAGATATAATGTCACTATTTAAAACCATATCACTCGAAATAGCTATACTACGACGAATAGGCCGAAAATCATAAAACTTACTTAAGTAACAATCAACACCTAGTGTACGAATATGTAATAACTGGGGGACAACAAATTCCTTATAACAAATCTTCGGCAAATATTCAGATTCAAATGATTTATCTTCAGATAGGAACACCTTACCTTTACTATCAAACTTCAAATCTTTTGTACCATCTTCTTCAACCTTTTTATTTAAGAGACGACCGTCCTTAACTAATAATACCCTACCAGACCCAATAGAATACTTAATCCGGTGAAGGATATAAGCCTCTAAGCACTTTATAACAATTACTAGTTAAAAATTCCATAAGGCGGTGTTCTAAATCATCAGATAAAATATCTATACTGATATTACCTGAAATTAAAGACCTTATAGATTTATCAGTAATACTGTAAAGTAATAAAACCACGTAACAACTACGAAACGTTGAAATAAAATTACAAAGTATCGGACAAGTACTATGAACATCTACACAATAACAAACGAAATTAACATATTCATATGAAAAAGTATCTAGTGCCTTATTAAACTCACTATCGAAAGATAAAATATCCAACAAATTACCGCACTTGCGCATCATTGTGATATTATCATCAAAAGTAAATAAGCCAGAATCCATACTATATGTACTCAATAAACATTGACTACAATCTTCAATAATATTGAACAAAGAGCACAAACCATCTAATATTACACGGGACGAATTATACATCTCTCTTAAAATTGATATAAAACCACGAACTAAGGCACCATATAGAACACTTAAAGGTATCACAGTATCTATGTCAGCCTTACCGTGAAAATTATAACTTGTAGATATACGATTACCAGAAATAATATAAAGCTTATCCAAATCAGGATAAAATTTATGTACAATAGTACTTGATGAAGAAATATACTTAACATAGGACATATCTGTACCAGATAGTAAATATCTACCAAAATTATATATAGTATTATTAGACGCAGCTAAAGATATACAGCATTCATTACACATGCAAAGAATTTTCATAATGGATTTATATAAATAATTATTATTAAATATATAAGGCCATAGAAGTGAGAAATAAGAACCTACGAAAGTACTATAATAAGAATCCGCAAGTCCCTCTAAGTCATCACGGTGACTATCAACAGAACTAAAATATACTGCAAAAATAGGGACAACTAAAATATCCATATATTTATACAAATTAACATCAACATCTAATATTTGCATATAAATAGAGGGCATACCATCGTATATTCCAGAATGCTTTGATATTTCACACATCACCCTGTTATAAATATTAATTATATTAGAATTGGGCAAAAAAAACCTAGAGATATACGAATTTAAATACACCATATTATATAAAATGCCCATATCCGAAACTTCTAAATATTTATGAGGTACAAACCCACCACTTAAAATAGAAACAAACTTAAATATTTCAAATGTAGGTAACACTAACTTAGAACTATAAATATTAGTGCGACCTTCAATATTTACGGGTATGAATAATTCACTACCGTAATTAACACGTTCTGAGTCCAAATTGTCATTAACACTAGGCTTAGCATTTTTCAATTCATTAATTGCACGTATAGATAAACAAAGGTTATATATATTAGTGAATTGATCAATATCACTAACAGATGCCATTGTATCCTTAGCCGTAGTAACGCCCGTGATATCAAAATGCACACCAATACGCTGGGCAACATAAGTACTATAAAGCTCCAATTTGTTCATAGTAGTACTAGAACGTATAGTACTATATGTACGAGAACTAACACGAAATCCCAAACTACATTCATTAACAAACCTCGTTCCTGTACCAATAGCAGAACTACTAAAACCATATGCTTTAGTTGTTCCCTCACTCACAGATGATACTATACCTTGCAAAACTCGCCAAGAACGTGAAGACTCCGATAAAGTTGAATAAAAAAATTTAGTAGTAGGTAAGTTGAACATCAAAATAGCAAAAGTAATAAAAAATTGAACAGTAAAAATATGTAAACAATGAGCCAACATAATATATAATACTGTAGTAGATAAATTTTACAATACTGACATTTACAGAGCCACAATTACCAGAATTGGTAATATTACCCTTAAAAAATTATGATATTAAATTTTTAGTACAAGCTCCAAGAACACATATTGATATGCGTAAGTATAAATCCCTAACTTTCGCATATTTAGTGATTTCATTAAATTTATCCATAAATGTCATATTTGCAACTACTAATAACCCAACAAAATAAATATTATGAACTTATTTTGAATAAACCTAGAATAGACATAAAACCGAAAAGAGCCCCCCTCTAGTAGTAAAGTAAGTTTTTCGGAGAAATTTTATAATAAATATTGGAATAATAAAGATATCTAGCATTCATAATTCTTATACGATCATTAAAAGATCGTGTAAATTTTCAATACCGCAAGTATTTAAGATATTATTATCAATAAATCCAGGGGTAAAGGACTAACGGGTAACGTAAGCAATG
>CAZYTB010000127.1:0-6587 GCA_964650375.1 uncultured Campylobacterales bacterium
CATAGTTTGCTAATACGATTCTGTCAGTGATATTAGTCTTGTTCTCAGAAGCAAGTAACGCTTCGTTGAAATCAAACTTTGTGAACACGCCATCATCATCGGCATCTTTAACCTGAATGTAATAGACACCGAACGGGCTGTTCTTCCAGATGATCTCGTTGGCGATAGCCAAGTGGTTATCAACTTCAGTAGGAGCCAGTAGTGTCCGGCCTTCATCCAAAGAGAGAACCAGCTGCGGTGTGTTATACAATTCATCTGGTCTCAGGTAGTTCGCTGTCAGGTAATAAACCTGACCAGGATCAGGCTCTTCACCGATAGTGTCATACGATACCGTGACTGTCTCAGTCGGTGGTGTAATGAAGAACAAGAACGGACTATCAACAACCAAGGAAAAACTTGGCGCCGTGGTTGGTGCACTGACTTTGGTTGAACCAGCAGCTGGTTTCTGTTCAAGGATGACATAAGTCGCCCCAACAACTCCAGTTACTGTTCCATTCCTGTCGGTGATCATATCCTGGACATCAAAAGACTCGCTGACCTTCTGGATAAGATCCCAAGACACGGTTTCTTCGTTCGTAACTACAAGGGTGTGTACGTCGTTCAACACATGCCGGTTTTCAAACCCTGAGGCTGCTATTTTGAAAAGGTTACGTCCTATGACTTCGATGTTACCAGGTAAAACAAACCGTCCGTTGTTTACAGTGGAGTCTGATATGAACGCACCAAAAGAACCCTCTCTGGTATTTGTTGAGAACGAACCAGCCAGTGCTCCAGCGTTCAAAGAAGCTGTGGCAGTGTTGGTCGTGAACGTATAGGTTCGGTTGTCTTTGATTGTAGTGAATACACGTGGGGCTTTCGGGGACAGAGTAACATAATCTCCAATATCCCAGTTGCCGGCACCGAAGTTGATGTCAACACGAACACCTTCAGTCAGAGACTGCGTCAGCGTACTCGTGTTAGATTCAACAGCTGAGAATGTTCCGGACACTCCAACTTGGTCACCATACTCTTGCCATACAACATCGACTCCTCGATCACCTCCTGTCAGGGAAACGCCAGCGAATCCTACGTTGGCTACGGTATCAGATACAGCATAATTTCCAGCAATACCAGCTACATTAGCAGCTAGCGTAATATTCGCTGTGGTATCGCCGGCAGTGATATTCAAAGTACTGATGTTGATTGCCGCACGCATGAGATTAGCTACGTCAATATCGGTTGTTGCCGTGCTTACATCCAGCGCGATGTTTCCTACGTTGATAGTATCGGAACCCGTGATATCAAACTGCCAAGTGAAGTCACTGATTGTAAAAGTCTCTCCAGTGATCAAAGAAGCCAAGGCAACTGCGGCCAGAGAACCAGCACCAAAATTATCAGTGCTGTTAAAAGCCATGAGCTTGTAATTGGTATTGAGCAAACCAATGAAGTTGGAGTCAGGAGCAACCTGGATAAAGCCCGTACCAGTATTGGACAAAGCATTTACAGTGGTTCCCTGATCAACGAACTGGTTCGTGTTAGTCAATCGTTCATCGACTTCATACAATGCTGCACCTAGAGCATTGATGCTCCACTCATCGTTAACAGCAAAGTTTGTGGAACCGAATACGAATTTAACTTTGACTCCGAATTCTAATTCAACAACCTGAGAAGCTGGTACAGTCTCGTCAACTACAAAAGTAGGGCGAGCTTGGGCAGGGTTCAACGGAAATCCTGGAGCTGAGTTGTTCCCACCAGACACTGGTGAACCAGCGTACTCGAATGTGGCTTGGAAAGAACCAGAAGAACCAATTGATGCCGTACACTTGAACTCGTAAAAACGATTATAAGCATTAGTGAAGTTTGAGCTAGCATCAATAGATACTGCCCCACCGCCGGTAACAGTAACAGCGACTGGAGCATCAATGGATGCTTGAGCGTTAGGATTACTGGCATTGGCAATAGGACCAGTGAATGCCATATCCACGAAGTAGTCTTTAAACTCTTCAAACTTCGGGCTGTCTTTGATAGTGCTCATGTTAAGGATCTGTCGCAACTCTCTGATAGGCAGCGGATCTTTTACAGTACGATCAACTGACTGGTAGTCAATGAAGTAGGTTACATTGGGATCAAATATTTCAGACTGAACGAGAACCTTTGTAAAGTCGCCGTTACCATCTTTCTCGAAACGCCACAAGTCTTTCCGAATCTCTGTACCATCTTGTCTATAGACTCTCGCTTTCTCTTGATCACCACTAGCTGTGGAAGCAAGTGTAGCACGGAATGGAGCAATAGCAGGGAAAGCCATTTGTGCATTGGAGATATAGGCACGGACCATAGGCAGGTTTCGCCCGGTTGCAAATCGTGAGCCACGTCCAATAACTACAGGCAACCGAGCATCGGCATTAAAGTTAGATGGTGCGGGAGAAACCAACTGACCAATGAAGACTCCAGGAATTGTTGGTCTTGATGTAACTAAAGTGGGAAGTACTGTTGCCATTTCTTTTCTCCTTGAAAGTTTCTTAATTTATTTAGAATACGGAAAGCAGATTACCTCTACGGCCAAAGACCCATATTTCATGATCGAAGCCTGCTTCCATAGAAGCGTTTTTCTTTATTAGATTAGTTGCGAACTTACTTCTGGTATCATTGTTTTCCTCTAAGAGAGTGAATATTGATTTAACTTCAATCAATTTATTCCGACCGCCTTTAACACAGAGTTCTATATCCGGGTGATAGACTCGATCAGCCCCGGTTAGATGATCAGCATAAGAAACCGCTGTCGGTTTATCAACAATACTATCGGCAAGCCCTTGTTTCTCTAACAAGTCATAAGCGAACGGTTCATAGCCTTGACAATATATGTACCATCCATCTTCAAATAGATATTTCTTTCTGGTGTACCCATTATTCGAAACTGACTTTGCTTGAATATCGGGGTTCTGAATCGGGTTCTTTACGCCAAATCTACGGAGACAAGTTTCTTCAAATCTATTAAGTCTTTGTTTCCGTTCGGTCACCGTCTTCTTTTGTAGAGTTTTTGATATCTTTTTCCTTACGTGTGTATCCTTTGAATGGTGAGTTACGCCATATCTCTCTAAGGCTGTTTTCTTCACCTTCTCATTATTTGTAGAAGCTCTCGTTGGATGATCAGCACCAAAATTCTCTGTACAAGTTCGTCTCCAGCGTTTGTTTGTAAGAGCCTTTCTTTTCCGAGAATGATTCTTTCTGGTTTCAAACCCTTTCTTCCGTACCTCCATGGTCATGAAAGACTTAGTGACCCTGGCTTTGATCTCTGGAACCTTTGTTACATTATCAACGCCGTACCTATCAAGACAGGTTTGTTTTTTCTGCTTAATGATCCTGGGATTTTTCTGGTGACACTTATGGGAGCAGTGACTGTTATACCCGTTGACAAGCTTCTTCAACCCAACCGTCCCTGACCCAAAGCACCTCCCGAACTTGCGCTTGTACTCACAAACCTTGTTCTTTCTACGTCCTGCGTGCTTGTAGTAGTACTGTTCTTTCTTTAGCGAATGAACTCTTGGAACATGAGCCATCAAGCCACCGAGCTTGTTAAACACTCTGTTACACTCCAAGCATCTGTTCTCTTCAAGGAACTTCACCCACTTCCCACGCTTTGCTTTTAATTTCATGATACGATTCTCCCTAAGAATCTTCCCTATGAATTCGTTCAAGGCAACTGATTAGGGAACCAGCTTTCAGCCTGCAGAGCCTAGCCTTGAAATTTATCTTTCTAAAGGGTGATAGTTACCTCTTTTTTGGCAACAATATTATTCGCCCCATCAAGAATCATTATATTGAACACGCCGGGAAACTTTGGGGTGAGCATGAAAGTCTCAGGATCAAATGTAGCATTTCTCGGATTGTCTAAAACAATGTTATGCTTTGTTTGGAGGTCGGTAACTACAATCTTCTCTTGCGTGTTGATTTGTATGGAGTCAGGAAAAAAGATAGTCGGGGAAACACCGATTCCGCTTCCGTCATCAACCTTCAGAGAAACACAAGCTTCTACAAAATCATGTATGGAAATTTCTAACGTGTCTTCAACAGTCACTTCTAATTCAAAAGTTGAAGACCAAATTTGATCTTTTGAATCACCTTCGATATTCGATTGGGACAACGCGCTCCATGTGTAGACGTTCGGGAGTTTTACAGTCCATTTGTCACCGTTGTAAATATTTCCTTTCAATTCTACACCACCAGCCAATACCAACAACGGCCCAAAAATCAGACTCAACAACGATGATAGAATATCGGTAGTCTCTTCGTCAAGAGAGGCGACAGAAACTGTGAGCGGTACAACGTACTCAAGTTGAGATTCGAGATTGGCAGTTCTTTTATTTGGTATCCTGGACCCAGCATATTGTCTGGGGATGGCTCCGGCATCTACAATGAGGATACAAGGGAAGTTTTCCTTCAGATCAGTGTACATCCTCGCAAGTTGTATTGGCTTTTCAATTTTTGCATTCGCAGGGTCTGCTGTAAACGTCAGATCAGAAAAATATTGAATCTTACCGGCAGCTGCTTCGAGCATTCTTCTATTGACGTGCTTTTCAGAGTTTAGAAAAGAGTCGATATACGACTGAAGTGATGTCTTGGCAAGAGTCTTTATTCTTTTTAAAGAGAATTTAGACGCAGCTTCTTTTGTTGATTTTGGGAGAGACTCAAATATGTATCCTTTTTCTACGGCCATATCATATGTGTTTAGAATATTATTTATTGTTGTGGTTGTAGATTTTGCTTGAGAAAATATTATCTACAGATTTTTAATAAAATACTTTAAAAGTTTGTATGAGTAGTTTGTAGGAATGTTGGATGGTACTGGAGTGACTTCAGTATCTAGGGGAGGGTGGGAAGGATGGACAAGAGGTTCACAAACGAGAAAAGCCGGTATGCTCTAAGAGCATACCGGCTTTGTAGGGTAGTTAGTTTTTAGTCATCCCACTCTTCATCACTGACTTTGGACTTCTTTGCAACTTTTTTAGACTTCGCTTTTTTGCCTTTTTTGCTTTTCTTCTCAGACTTCACTTTTTTGCCCTTCTTGACTTTCTTGCCCTTTTTCTCTTTTTTCTCTTCTTTGGACTTTTTGTTCTTCTTACCTTTTTTCTTTTCGCTCTTTTTGCTCTTCTTGCCACCCTTCTTTTTCTTGCCGCCAGATCGTTCGGCTTTTGCTTCAGCTCGCAACTCTTTGGCTTCTTCGGTCAAAGCTTTTTTCTCTTCACGCAATTCAGAGACTTTCTCTTTTGCTGCTACAATGCGCTCAGCAACTTTAGCTTTTTTTGCTTTGATTTTGTCGATGGCTTTTTTAAGATCACTCATGATAGAACTCCTTACAAAATTGGATTACTTTCGGACCGATAGTGGCCCATTAAACTACACTGATGTCACTGGATACTGCTCTTTTCAAAAACAACACTAATACTATTAGTTACTTTAAACCTGGAATACTGGGCAGGGGTTAATTACAATCACCCCCATTCTACACTTATAGTATAACCTATTCTCAAGGGGATTAAAAGCACTTTCTGCACTTTACTGCATGTGGTTTTTCAACGGTTTTGCAGGATTGCACATTTAACATGCATTATTTTGTGCTGTTTTTAACCCTTTTTCAGGGGATGAATTCAGGCTTGATTTTGTACCTGAAATGTTACACATGAAGTTCTCGCCCCTAATCTTGTGACAGTTTCTGGCGTAGCCATCGGCCTTAACTTCACCCCCTCGAACTTAGAACTAGCTAATATTAAATAGCCCGATCTCATCCTCCCTGATATAAGATACTCATTTCCTCTGTACAAGACTTTGTCCTGGCATTTGAATCCAAATAGTTTTCCTTCATTAAGCTTCTGTTGGCTATGAATTCCCTTTGTTAGTTTATACTGACCTTTCGAGCAACACTTCTTACGATAGAAAACGTGGAGCCTTGGCTTGTCCATCCTCACTTTCAAGGGACAACTTATGGCAAAAGCATCGGCTTTGTGACTCTTTCGTAGATGAACTCTCTTACGCTTCTTCTTTGTGAGGTATCCATAGGTCTTTACTATACTCAAGTCAGTAGTCTTCAAGAACCTTTGAAGTCTTTTAGTGATGGTACTAACTTGGGTAGCATCCAAAGTCCTTACTAACTTTCCTAAGTTCTTAAGATGGGCCTTAGTTATCTTCTTCTTCCCTTTGTGGTAGTCTTTATGGCATTTAATGCAAGTTGTAAGAAGATTATCTTGATGGTCTTTACCTCCATCCCCTTTGTGTATCACATGGTGAATGTTCAGTATGGGTTCCTTGGACTTTCCCTTACACATGTTCCCATAGCCTTTGATCCTGGGTCAATACCAAGAACCAGTTTCTGAAGTACAGGCTTCTTGATTTGTTTCACAAGCTTGATAGTGAACGGACACTTCCTTTTGACTGTAGCTTTTCCATCTCAGCATTCTGCGCACCCACCCGTGTCGGGTAGTTGGCATCAACGGAGTACCATCTTCATTAAGCACAAATACTTTCATGTTAGTTCCTTACAAGGTCTGGACCTTACAATAAGATTTCTAATATGTAATACAGTAATCTTAAACTGGTATGCGTGCGAAGCACGG
>CAZYTB010000128.1:0-6319 GCA_964650375.1 uncultured Campylobacterales bacterium
TAATAGCCTGAGAATATTTTTATACTATTATTTAACACTGGTAAAAAAATATATAGTTTTAATAACAAATGAAAATAAAGATGAAGATTTACATCAATTTAGAATAAATTTGAGGAGAATCAGATCCCTTACAAATGTCTTTAAAGAACTTTTTGATAAAACAATATATAAAAAAATAAATATTTCTTTGAAAAAAATAGCAACTGCCACAAATCAAAAAAGAGAATTAGATGTTTTTATTTCAAAAATAGAAAAGCTTGAGAACAAAGATGGATTGCTTGATTTTATTAATTTTTTAAAAACAAAACAAGAACAACAAAAGAGACATCTGAGAAACCTGATAAAATCTCAAGAAACCAATGATACAATATATAATCTTGTGGCTGTGTTGAAAGATAATACAAATTTTTACACAACAAACTTAGCAAATTTGCCTGTAAAAGAATATGCTAAAAGAAAAATTAAAACTTTTTTTAAAAAAACAAATATTTCATTGGATAAATTAAATACTCACACGCAAATAGAGGATTTTCATCTTGTCAGAATTAAAATCAAAAAGATAAGATATCTTATAGATACTTTTAAATATGTTCTTAGAAAAAAAGAGATAAAACCGATCTATAAATCTTTGAAAAGAAATCAAAAAGATTTTGGAAAACTTAATGATTTGCATAATCAAATCATTATGCTTGAAAATTATCTATCGCAAAATATCTCCACTACTGAGAGCCTACATCATCTATTAAACGATTTAGACAAAGACTTGCTTCACCAAAAAAAGACTATTGTGGCTCACTCTCACTAATCCTTTTTATCTCTCTCATCTTTTCTTCTTTGCATTTGCCTAAAAAACCCTATCATCACCCAAATCAAAAACAGAACAAATGCGCCCATCATTATATTATCAAACATATTATTTTTTCGCCTTCTTAATATTTTTTTAGTATTCTACAGAGTTTTATCTCTGTTTCCCTGTTGTACTTACCTATTTCTTCGACCAATATATCATATTTTTTACCTTTTTCAAACTTATCATCTGGTAAATATATATTTATCCTATCATTTTTATCTGCAATTGTCACACCATATTTATCTACTCTTATAGCTTCAACATTTTTTAAAATAACAGGCAAAAGGTCATTAAACATATCATTTAGATAAGCAATACTCACAGATTTTAACATTTTTTTACTATATGGTTTTGTTTGTAAAACTGCAAAAATAGGTAAATGATCTGAATACCCCTCGCCGATATGCACTTTATTTTTGGTTAATTTCCATCTTTTTGGATAGCCATATTTATCTATGAGATATTTTTTTCTAAAAACTCCAAATGATTTCGGTTTATATTCTATATCTTTGCCATCAAACAGGCTTTTAGATACTATTATATGGTCGAGTGCATTTTTAACTCTACCATAAACATGAGAATACCTTATAGTACTTGGCAACTCATACCACAAATCATAAAGTGGCTTATTAAATTTTCCAGAATCTAAAATATCTCTCAAACTTTTACCCCAACCATCTTTTGAAATCCTCAAAGGAGTATTTAAATCCCCTAAAATTACAAACTCATCTTTATTGTTTAATTGAGATTTTATTTTTTGGGCATAAGCCTTTCTAGCTTTATACCCATGATTAAATGCCGGCCAATGGTTTACATAGATAGTAATTTTTTTATGATCCAAATAAAACTCCAAGACATGTATATCTCTTGGGTAACCCTCTACTTTTATCGAGTATTTATTTGCCACTTTATATTTTGAAAAAACAACACTATCGATTGTATGTTTATATCTTTTAAAAAAAGTATAGATATAGGGGTACTTCTTATCTCTTAAAGCTCTGTTTAAATCTCTTGCGGCGTTTAAATTTTCAATCTCTTCTAGAGCTATAATATCTGCATTTATGCCTTTTATAACTTTTGCTATATTATTTAATTTTATATCAAAATTTTTCTTGTTCCATTTTGATTTTGTATTTGGTATATATTCTTTATATTCGCCGCCATTTTTATTTAGATCAAAAAGATTTTGAACATTATAAGTCGCAATCTTGAAATCTTTTGCAAATAAAGATGTAAAAACTAAAAAAACTAAAATCAAATATCTCACATATTATCCTTTGATAAAATATATTTTGCTAAAATTCTGCCAGAAGAAAATGCCCATTGAAAGTTATACCCACCAAGCTCACCAGTGACATTTAATACCTCACCTATAAAGTATAAATCTTTTTTTATTATACTCTCAAAGCTTAAATGGTTTATCTCATCTGTATCAACTCCGCCTCTAGTTACTTCTGCTTTTGTATATCCAAAATTACCAGCTGGGGAGAATTCATAATTATTCAACTTCGCGATTTTTAAAATATCATCATTTTTTAACTTATCAGTAGAAATATCGTCTAATTCGATAGATTTTAAATACTCTTTTGTAAATCTTTTCGGAATTGGCAAGAGTGAACTTATCTGCTTTTTACTTTTTTTTGATAGCAATTTGACAATATTATAATTTGGTAGAAAATCAACTAAAATTAGACCATTATCCCAATAAAGCGAGCCTGACAATACAGCTGGTCCGCTGATTCCTTTATGTGCAAAAAGAAGATTATTTGAAAATTTTTTATTCTTTACATGTAGAGATACGGGGATTGAAATACCGCTTAAATTTTTCATCCAAAATTGGTCTTTTTGTAGAGTAAAACCAACTAAAGCCGGAGTTGGATTTATGATGTTATGATTAAAATCTTTTGCAATTTGAAAACCGATGTCAGATGCTCCAAGACTCTTATAGCTCAATCCTCCACTGGAGATTACCAATTTTTTAGCTCTTATTTCTTCTTTTTCTGTTTTGATTACAAATTCATCTTTAAATTCTACTTTTTTAACACAATGTTCAAGAAAAAATTTACAATGTTTTGTTAATTTTGCAAAAATACTTATGATGTCATCTGACCTGTTTTTACAAAAATATTTTCCATCTTCTTTGAGTTCAAATTCAAGATTTTGCTCTTTAAAAAATTTTAAAAGATCTTTTTCATCAAATTTTTCAAAAGTTTTTTTTATTAATTCTTTGTCACCAAGATAATTATTTTCGCTCACAATTTTATTTGTAAAATTACACTTTCCACCACCGGAAATTTTTATCTTTGGGGCAATTTTTGGCGAAGCTTCTATTATTGCGATGGCTTTATCTTTTAAAAATGAAGCGGCCATCAAAGAACTGGCGCCTGCTCCGATAAAAGCAATATCAAAAGTTTTCAAATGCTTTTAAATTACCAAAATTTTGTCTTATAGCATCATATAACACAATGCCTACGGCTACAGATTGATTTAAACTTCTTCCATTTTTTCCCATAGGAATTGTAACTGCATTTTCCCATTTCTTTTGCATTAAATCCATCGGTAAACCGGTTGATTCGCCTCCAAAAAATATAAAATCTCCATCTTCAAATTTTGCATCAAAATATGGTTTTTTGGTTTTTGTGGTGGCAAAGAAAAATCTATCCACTTTGTCTTCAAATGCTTCTAAAAAATCATCTAAACTTTCCCAAACTGTTACATCTAAAAGATTCCAATAATCAAGCCCTGCTCTTTTGATATTTTTATCATTTATCTCAAAACAAGTGGGTTTTACAATGTGGAGTTTTGAGTCTGTATTTACACAAATTCTTCCGATACTGCCAGTATTTTGAGGGATTTGTGGATGAACCAATACTATGTTAAACATCAGAATATAATCGTTTTGTTTGCGTGTACAAAAATTCTATCATCAAAAACTAAATCAAGAGCATTTGAAAGCACTGTTTTTTCTACATTACGCCCGGCAAGCTGCATATCTCGCCAATTTTGTTCGTGATTAACCGGAATCACATCTTGAGCGATTATCGGTCCTTCGTCTAAGTTGTTATTTACAAAATGAGCTGTTGCTCCGATAATTTTTACACCTCTTTGATAGGCTTGCTTATAAGGATTTGCACCAATAAATGCTGGCAAAAACGAATGATGTATATTTATAATTTTTTGCGCATATTTATACACAAAATCTTCAGATAAAATTCTCATATATTTTGCAAGAACCAAATAATCCATATCATATTTACTCAAAACTTCTAGTACATTTGCTTCATGCTGAACTCTATCTATCTCTTCGCTTGGAATAAAATGGTATTTTATACAAAATTTTTCACAAAGAGGTCTTAGCTCATCATAATTTGACACAACTGCCAATATATTTGCATTTAGTTCACCGCTATCGTGTTTAAGTAAAATATCACCAAGACAATGAGATTCTTTTGTCGCCATTACTATGATTTTTTTCTTTATTTTTTTCAAAAGTGTTATTTTTGCATCAGAGGGCATCAGTTTTTTTAGTTGATAAACTATTTTTTGGCTCTCTATTAAACCCTCAATTCTTGCTCTAAAGAAAAATTTTCCATTCTCGCTATCAACGAATTCATTATTTTTTTCAATATTTAAGTCATTTTCATACAAAACAGTTGAAATCTTAGATATTAATCCTTTTGCATCTGAGCACTTTATCTTTAGTACATATTTATTCACAGTTTATCACCTCTAACTTTCTTCTTCTTAATTCTTTTTTAATTTCTTCTTTTTCAAAACCATCTGATATCACGCTTTGAACGATTACTCCGCCACTATAAACATCATCGAAGATATTTAGCTTTTTTGCTCTTTCTTTTACACCTTTTTTATAGTTTCCAAGCCATAATTTTATGGGTAAATCTATAGCAATCTCCATAAGTTCTTTAT
The DNA here is from genome assembly GCA_964650375.1 of uncultured Campylobacterales bacterium. Taxonomy (GTDB): domain Bacteria; phylum Campylobacterota; class Campylobacteria; order Campylobacterales; family Sulfurospirillaceae; genus JAADIZ01. The sequence continues at coordinate 4,778 of CAZYTB010000128.1, forward strand.
CGCTAATATCTCGCTTGAAAAAAGGCTGATTTTTCAAAGCCAGTCTATAATGTCTTGGCGCGTCAATACTTTTTAATAGTTTATTTATATCTAATTTGAAAAAATTTCCAATGATATATATAAAATAATATGGGTATAATTCTTTTGAAAAATTTTGCTTATTTTTTTCCAATTCCAGTGCTATTTTAAAATATAATTTATCATTCACTCTACATGTAAAGATTTTTTCAAAGATATTTAATCTGATAAGATAATACAATCCAAAATGCAAATAGGAGGAATTAAATAGCTTCTCAAACTCCCAGAAAATCCTGGTTTTGCTCAAGTCGTCCAAAGACAAACTATCCATAGTTTTTAGTGTTTGCTCATCTATCTTAAAGCCAAATCTTGAACTAAATTGAATCCCTCTAAGAACTCTCAAACTATCCTCTTTGAAACTATCAATATCTATTAAAGAAATAATTTTATCATCTATGCTTTTCCTGCCGCCATAAAAATCTAAAAGTTTAGGCTCAAAAATACTAAGCATCATAGAATTCATAGTAAAATCTCGTCTTTTTGCTGCTTCTTTTTCATCTTCGCAAATTTTTACATCAAATGCCTTATGTCCAATTCCATTTTTTTGCTCAGTCCTAGGCAGTGAAATATCTATATCTCCAAACTTATAAACAAAAAAACTCTTGCCGACACCAGTTGCTCCAAGCTCACTCATCAATTTTTTAAAATTTACCTCATCTATCCCATAAATTTCTATATCCAAATCTTTTAGTGGCATTTTTAAAAAAATATCACGCACACCTCCACCTGCCAAATAAGCTCGATTTGTATGCTTTTTCAAAAACTTTTCTATAGTTTCAAATTGAAATTTTAAATGTGGTGGTAAAATTTTTAATAAGTTCATTTTTTGTTTATGTCTATATTTTCCAATCGTTCATCTATCGTAGCTAAGAGATATTCTAAAAAATTCAGAGTTAAATCTATCTTTGACTCTAAATTTTTATTATTTGGAGCTTGAAAACCTTCAAAAAGCACTAAAATTTTCTCTCTTATATTTTCATAAAATTGTTTTTCGCTTGTATATATATTGCCGCGCTCTTGTGTTTCCGAAATATCTATATTTGTATCTGATATTTCTATTTTTTCTATTTTTCTCTCGATACTTTCGCCCTCTTCTAATTCAGCTAAAGTTGACATTATCATATCTTTTAATTCCATTGTTTTGCCTCGTTCCTCAAAGTTTTGACAACCATCTCTCAAATTCTAAAAATTCTACTTCTTTTTCCATATTTATAAAAAAGCTCTTCATCTCTTCGTTAACTCCAAGGTATTTTTTTCTTATGCCACTAAGTCTTCGAATTGCCACTCTTGCTTCTTTGTTATGTGAATCACTTTTTAGAATTTCCTTATAAATATCCAAAGCATCTGCCTTTAAACCTTGCAATTCATAAATAGATGCCAGCGTTAAGGTTTTTACCATATTCTTAAGCTTCCATAACTCTTTTTGCTATGATAGAGCCCATTTGCTGGGTTGTACAAATTTCT
>CAZYTB010000129.1:0-6309 GCA_964650375.1 uncultured Campylobacterales bacterium
TATGTACGCAAAGTAAGGTTGGATGTAATTTATTTGAAGATAAAATTCCGTTAGATCCACAAGTTATTTCTACCTGCGAAGAGTTTAATATGGATAGTACAACGGTAGCGTTGAACGGAGGAGAAGATTATGAGCTCTTATTTACTGTTGATACTGCTGATTTCCCTAAAATTAAAGCGAACCCTAATCTAACAGTTATTGGTCATATGACCGAACAAAATGAAGGTATGCATTTGATCACTAGAGGTAATCAAAAAATTGAATTGACTGCTCAAGGATGGAATGCATTGTTAAAAAAGAGTTAAAGTCGTTTTAATCACATCTCCTTAAAGTAAGAGACACTTTTAATACCTTAAAATTATAACTTTGTTGTAAAACAACAGCTATGAGCTTTCATGTACTTATATTTTTGTTCTTCACTTTTTTAGGTTTCCTACTTTCTATATTCTTTTTACTAAAAAAATCAGGAGATAAGTTTTCTAACCTACTCATAGCTTTTTATACATTTTTTTTCTCATTAGAGATGTTGCATGGATGTTTAAAATGGTCAGGATTGTTGATCACTCCTGGGTTTACCCATTTTACAGAAATCAACGCCCTTTTATGGTTGAGCTATGGACCGTTTGTTTATATGTATGTTCGTAAAGCAGTTACCAATAAAGGGCTACAAAAAAGTGACATAGTATTGTTTTTACCTAGCTTGGTAATTTTAGTATTGTACGCTCCTTTTTATTTTAAAACAACTTCCGAAAAAATTGCGATTGTTTCAAACTACCAAATCTATAATTATGCTATTTTCCCGCAATTTGCAATATGGATTGTTATTGCTATTATGACTTTGTATGGTATTTTCACATTCTTGAAATTTAAAGATAATAATAAAGTGGGATACAGAGAGTCATTATGGTTAAAATGGTTTGTAGGCTCTTATGTTGGTTTCGTGTTTTTCTTTGCCTTATATGTTTTCTTAGTGCGGTTTAACATTATGTCTTATAAGTATGATTACTTTATAGATGCTATTATCACTATTTTTATTATCTCATTAGCCTATTTTGGATTTGTACAACCTGAAGTTTTTAATGGAAAGAAACAGTTAAAAGATATAATTCCGTTTGTTAAATACAAAAAGACAGGATTATCTGAAAAAGTTTCTTTAGCGTTTAAGACAAAGTTAGATGATCTAATGAAAGAGGAGAATCCTTATTTAAATAGTGAATTGCGCCTTGATGATATTGCTAGTTTATTGAAAGTCAGTAGAAATCATGCTTCTCAAATTATTAATGAAAATTATAACCTTTCTTTTTTTGATTATATCAATAAGTATAGAGTAGGAGAGGCTACAAAGCTTTTATTAAATAATGAAGAAGGACAACTAAATATAACTCAAATTGCCTATAGCTCAGGCTTCAATAACAGAGCTTCTTTCTACAAAGCTTTTAAGAAGTTCACTGACCAATCACCAACTACATATATTAAACATTCTACAGCTTCTTAATCATCTCTTTTTATAAGGGAATTTGTCTCTAACTATAAGCAAAGACATTTTAAAAAATTGTAATTGTTAATTTCACACAACGAAGTCAAAAAGTTTAACTTTTGATAAATATAAAAAGGTATTCGTTATGAAAAATTTTATAGAAAAAACGTATAAGATTCTAATTTTTATACTTCTTTTCGGGTTTACCATTCACAGTGTACTAGCAATTAATACCACTAATAAAACTGTTTTTCAAGATCAAATAATCTTAAAAGAAATAAAAGGAATTGTAGTTGATGATAGTTCTAAAAAACCATTGGTTTTTGCCACACTTAACTTATTGGAATCAAACATTAGCACAATAACCAATACGGAGGGGAATTTTATTTTAAAAATTCCAGCTACCATTCAAAATGGACAAATTTCAGTTTCATTTCTAGGGTTTGAGTCAAAAACAATTAATATAAATGAACTTACAAAGGAGTTCAATACTATTTTTCTTAAAGAAGCTTCAGTAGATTTACAAGAAGTCAATTTAATGATTTATGAAGATGCTTCTAAACTTGTTAAAGAAGTTTTTCAAAATAAAGCGCATAATTATTTTACTGAACCTACCATAATGACAGCTTTTTACAGAGAAAGTATAAAAAAACGAAATAGAAATGTATCACTAACTGAGGCCGTAGTTAATATTTATAAAACTCCTTACAATTCTAAAAATAAAGATGCCATAAGGATATTTAAAGCTAGAAAAAGTACTGATTATAAACGGCTTGACACCGTTGCTTTTAAGTTACAAGGAGGACCGTTCAATAGTCTATTTTTAGATATTGTGAAATATCCTGAATACTTTTTTGACAATGATTTTATTAATTATTACAACTTCAGTTTTGATCGTTTAACTGAGGTTAACAATGTACTTGTCTATATAATTAAGTTTAAGCAGAAAGATCAAATAAAAGAACCGTTATATCAAGGTCAGCTTTTTATAGAACCTCAAAACAAAATTCTAGTTAGTGCTGTATATAGTTTAAACATTACTAATGATATTGCTGCCAGTAAATTGTTTGTTAAGCGAAAACCAAGAAATGCCTTTGTCTATCCGAAAGAGGTAGTTTACAGAATAGATTATAAAGAGAGTAATGGAAAATGGCATTATTCTTATGGTAATGCTATGATGCGATTTAAAATCAAATGGGATAAAAAATTATTTAATACTATTTATTCTATGAATTGTGAAATGGCGGTAACTGATTGGCAACAGAACTTAACTAATGAAAAACCAAATAAAAATCAACGTATGAAGTCTACAATTATTCTAAGTGAAGAGGCGTCGGGTTTTTCAGACCCAAATTTTTGGGGAGAACATAATATTATTGAACCTGAAAAAAATATAGAATCTGCAATAAAGAAAATTCAAAAACAAATTGAAAAAACAAAAAACAACCAGAACAGTTTTTCTGCCCTTTAATTCTACACTTCGTATTGTATTAGTTATAAGTTGCAGTATCTTTTTTTTAGGATTAACTTCTTGTAAAGTAGAAGTAAAGAACAATAGATTAAAAGGCTCTTGGGAAATTGATGAAATTCATTGGAAAACAAAGGATACTACATATTCTATTCTTAAAGCAGAGCCTGGTATTTTCTTTTTTACTGATAGCAGTTATGCTATTATGTGGACACCTTTGGATGAGCCTAGAAGACCTTTTAAAATACTATCTAAACCAACTGATGACGAATTAATTGCAGGGTTCAGATCTGTTATTTTTAATGCAGGTAGCTATATTTTTACAGACACAACAGTGGTATCTACAGCATTTATAGCCAAAGTACCTGGATTTGAAGGCGGGAAACAATTTTACAGGTATACTATTGAAGGGAATGGGCTGCGCTTAACTATGTATGATGAAACCTATCCAGATGGTAAAAAACCTGAGTGGTTTGGAAGGTATGTCACAGAATTTGTACTAAATAAAATAGATTAAATAAGATCCTATGAAAATATTAACAGTTAGATTTTTTACAGTATTCACTATTTTTTTACTAATATCTTGCTCTTCTACAAATTCTTCATTAGAAACTATTTCTCCGGAAGAAAACTCACTGCAAGATTGTAACACTAGTACATTCAACTATAATAACGAAAAAGGGTGTGATGACCGTACCTATCCAAACCCAACTACTTCTCCTTATATTTTACCATTTCCGGTTGGTACTAGTTTCAAAACCGGGTTGACTAATTGTTCAAGTTCATTTCATGGATCACAATATCCAGATCGTTATGCTTTTGATTTTGATGTAGCTATTGGAACAAATTTTTATGCAACGAGAGGAGGAGAAGTTGTTTATGTAAGAGAAGACCAATCTAGTCAAGGTGGAGGTTCAGGTAATTGGGTTGTAATCAATCATCAGGATAATACTTTTGGAATCTATTTACACTCGCCGAAGAATGGCATATCAGTTAAAGAAGGAGATATTATAAAAAAAGGTGATGTGTTGGGGGTGACTGGAAGGTCTGGTCTTGCAGGATATCCACATTTACATTTTATCGTAACCCAAAATGGTTATGAATGGCCTTATGATGCCATTCCAGTTACTTTTAAAAATATTTTTCCTGCAGATGTAATTGTAAAATCAAATACTCAATATAAAGCATGTGACTATTGAGATCAAGGAAACACCAAATGTTTGCATCAATCATATAATTGTGTGTTGGTAATATAAAGAGCGAGCTAAAAACAAATAACATTTGTAAAAAATTACAAATCAGTTTTTTATACAAATAAATTTAAGATTTTTTTAAGACTACATTGTGTTGTTCTGAAATTATTTTTTAATAATTTTATAATGATATAAATTTAGTGGGTTTGTATTATTAGTTGTTAAACAAATTCGTCATGAAAAAACTCCTCTACTCAATTAGTGTTTTCTTTTTTTTCTTTTCAGTTAATGCCCAAGAAATTATAAAAATTGACGGTTCAATTTCTTATAAAGAAGTTTCAGATACAATCAAATTTAAAGATTTGATTTCTACGGAACATGTTTTAATCAGAGAAAGTAAGCATAATTATTATATCGCGATTCACTCCAATGTTTTTACAATGGCCAATATTTTTATTTATGATGAGAAAGAAGAAATGGTAAAAAATTTACATGCCTCCGCTTCTTTAGGAAATGTCGATTATCAAAAGCAAGGAGATTTTTGGCAGCCAATACAAGCTAAGTTTGATTGGGAATTTGTTGACCCTCAGGTAAGAGAAGTTTTTCTTAAAACGAATATTACAGATGAGTTATTCGCTTTTTATAAAAAGAATCATTGGGTAGCGAGTACTGTTTTTTTAGGAGCTTATCGCGAAACAGAGTTTTTAATTGCTAAAAAGTTATTCCCGGACACATCAAAAATATTGATTGTTTTTACCGCAAAAAAAGATGGAAAATCGCAATATAGTTTTTGGCCCAATTCTGCAACAAAGCTCACACAATCTAAGGAAATGGATCAACAGGTTCACTTTGGTTATGTGCCAAAAAATGTCAAATTTAATATTGAAAGTTTTGGGTTATTAAAATAATGTGCGTACTAATTTTTATGTAGTTAATGTGTTATGATAAGTGTCTCTAAAAGAGCAACCAACTCATCTTCATGCAAATTTTTACCAATAATTTTATTATCAGTATCAATTAGATAATTCATAGGTAAAGCAGTGACTGCATAGTCATAAGCAGCCTTGGTTTTAAATGCTTCTAGTGAAGATACATTTGTCCAAATTCTATTGTCTTTTTCTAATGCTTTAATCCACTTGTCTCTTTTATCATCTAAAGAAACACCATAAATTTCAAAGCCTTTACTGCCATGCTTTTTATAAATTTCGTTGAGCATTTTGCTTTCACTACGGCATGGTCCACACCAGCTAGCCCAAAAATCGATCAAGGTATATTTTCTATGAATGGAAGCTAAACTAACGAGGTTGTCTTCGACAGTCTTCATTTCTATAGTTGCTGCGGTACCACCCACTGAAGTTTGTTGTAAACGCGTGACTTTTTCTCTCAATTTTGTAGTTACTTTAAGATTAGGGTGTGTTGTTTCAAAAGCAGTAGCCAACGAATCAAAAAAAGAAAGATTTTCTGCGCCTTTCCAACGGATGGAAGTTGCATACAATCCGATAGAACTACCCATATTATTTTTGATAAACTCGTTGAGTTCAGCTAAATGCTTTTCATAATTTTCAACTTCTAATTGATCTAAACCTCTGATTTTTTCTTCATCTGGATGCTCACTGTTTTTAATTGCCTTTACCCGTCTTCTAACTGATTGTACCAATGTGTCTAATGATTTTTTTCTAAAGCTTTCATAAGCCAATAAGACATCAGTATCTTTAGAACCTGTTATTTTTGTATTTGAATCGGTTACTTCAATAGTAATATGTTGCCCTTTATCTACTGCTAAGGTGATACTGTTATCAGAGTCTAATTGTAAGGAGTATATATGTGGTTCGAGATTGTAGTCTACCTTAAATTCTCCTTTCTCAGTGAGGTAAATGGTATCAACTACAATTGAATTTTTTCGTTCAATATCAACCTGTTGTTTTAAGAGGATAAATGTTGCTTTTACAGGAGATATACTCCCTTGAATTGAAAAAGTAGGCTCAATTTTTTCGGAACATGATATAACTATTACTAAAAGAAATAATAGATATCTATTGACTGTGTTCATAATTGACGAAAGTATTTATATTATTGACGTTAAAGATACCCGTTAATTACAAGATTTAATAAAATCTTTTAAAGCAGTTATGAGTGCATCCTTATTTTCAATATGACTCATATGTCCATCA
>CAZYTB010000130.1:0-6259 GCA_964650375.1 uncultured Campylobacterales bacterium
GTTTCAAGGAAAGAACAAATGCTCATCTTAGATGTGTATGATATAAATAAAATAGTTAAAAAAACAGGATTTAAGGATTTTTTTCAAGAGTTGATCCAAATTTTAGAAGCGGATTTTAAAAATTGGGATAACTTTGACAAAATGCCCAGAATTGCCACACATTTTTCGTATGGCGTGATAGAATTGATGCCAGCAAGTGATGAAGAATTTTATGCTTACAAGTATGTAACGGGACATCCAAGAAACCCAAATTTCAACAAAACAACAGTGATGGCAACAGGTCAACTTTCAACCATAAAAACAGGAGAGCCGGTTTTGACCTCAGAGATGACACTTTTGACAGCGCTAAGAACTGGTGCCACTTCAGCGATGGCAGGTAAATACTTGGCAAGATCTGATTCACATGTGCTGTGTCTAATCGGAACTGGAGCTCAAAGCGAATTTCAAAGCTTAGCTTTTGACACAGTTTTTGATATAAAAGAAATAAAATACTTCGATATTGACCCCAAAGCTATGGATAAATTTGAAAAAAATATCTCCAAATATGGCTTTAAGTTAACAAGATGCAATAGCGCAAAAGAAGCTGTAAAAAATGCAGATATAGTGACAACAATCACAGCCGATAAGAAAAATCAAACAATACTTACAGAAGATATGATAGAAAAAGGTATGTTTATCAACGGCGTTGGCGGGGATTGCCCTGGAAAAACTGAGATGGATAAGGCTGTAGTGGCAAATTCTTCAGTATTTATCGAGTATCTTCCTCAAACAAAGATAGAAGGTGAAATTCAACAAATGGATGATGATTTTAAAACTAATGAGTTACACGAAGTCATAAGAGGCATCAAACCAGGCAGACAAAATAAAAAGGAGATTACTCTATTTGATTCTGTAGGATTTGCGATAGAAGATTTTTCAGTACTTAAACTAGCTTACAAATTGGCTAAAAAATATAATATAGGAAAAGAGATTGACTTGATTCCTGCGATGGATGACCCAAAAGATCTTTTTAAATCGCTAACAGAATAACCATGAGTGAGCGTAAAATTAGACTCATAGAAGTCCCTTCAGATTTGGCAGGAGCCAAGAGTGGCGCTAGCATGGGCATAAACGCCTTAAAGCTTTCTAGTTTATATGATGGATCGAAATATTTTGAAAAATTTCCCTCAGTCGTAATAGAAGATGAAAATAGGGCAGTTTATGATGGCACAACATATAAGACAGCCAAATATATAGATAAAGTAAGTCTTGTCATCCAAAGAGTTGCAAATGAAGTAAAAAAAACAAAAGACGAAAATCTTTTTCCAATCATAATGGCAGGAGATCATTCTACATGTGCCGGCACTATGGCTGGTCTAAAGTTAGCATATCCGAACGAAACCATAGGCGTAGTTTATATAGACGCACATGCAGATTTTCATACCCCATTTACTTCTCCATCAGGCAATATACACGGTATGCCACTAGCAATTGCCACAGATATCGACAATAAAGAGATGCAAATAAATAATCCAAACGATGAAGAGATAAAATACTGGAATAAACTAAAAGCAATGTCAGGCAAAAGAGCAATTAACCCAAAAGATATTGTGTTTTGCTCTTTAAGAGATTATCAAGAAGCAGAAAAGCACTTGTTAAAAAAATATGGTATCAAAAATTATACAACTGCTATGATAACTTATGCTGGTATAAAAAAAGTTGTAGAAGATATTTTTGATGATTTAGCCCATTGTGACCATATTTATGTTTCTTTTGATGTCGATAGCATTGACCCTCTTTATATACCAGGGACAGGTACACCATCGCACGGCGGACTTAGCTTTGAGCAAGCTTTGCAACTAAACATAGAACTCATTAAAAATCCAAAAGTTTGTTGCTGGGAAAGCGCTGAAATAAATCCAATACTAGACAAGCAAAATATATCAGGAAAATGTTCATTTATCATACTCGACCAAGTTACCAAAAGCCTCATTGAAAATTATTAAAGATAAAATTAGATATAATTTACTCTTTAATAATCAGGAGGTCCACTTTGAACATACTTATAACCGGAGCAGCGGGTTACATAGGCAGCCATGTTGCTAAACAATTACTTGAGACAACAAAACACGATATAACCATACTTGACAATTTAAGTACAGGAAATATGAAAACTCTGGAGACTTTAAAGACTATTAGAAATTTTAAATTTATAAAGCTTGACTTAAAAGAGTTTGATAAAGTAGAAAATGTACTGAAAAAAAACCAATATGACACTATCATTCACTTTGCTGCTAGTATTGTAGTTCCAGAATCAGTGATAAATCCTTTGAAATATTATATGAACAATACAGTAAATACAATAAATTTGATAAGATGTGCAGTGCAAAGCGGGGTAGAAAGATTTGTGTTTAGCTCAACTGCTGCAGTTTATGGTGAGCCAGACTCAATACCAAAAAACGGTATTGATGAAAACTATGAAACTTATCCGATAAACCCATATGGCATGAGTAAACTTATGAGTGAGAAGGTCATACAAGATACAGCCACTGCTAATCCAGATTTTAAATATGTAATTTTCCGCTATTTCAATGTGGCAGGAGCTGACATTCATTATAAAAATTCCAAATTATTACCTAGAATAGGTCAAAGTTTTCCAAATGCAACGCACCTCATAAAGGTGTCAAGCGAATGTGCTTTGGGAAAGCGAGAAAGGGTAGCAATTTTTGGAGATGATTTTCCAACTATTGATGGAACAGGAGTAAGAGATTATATACATGTAGATGACTTGGCAGATGCTCATATAAAAGCGATAGAATATCTGAAATCAAATAACAGTGATATCTTTAACTTAGGTTATGGAAGAGGATTTTCAGTTAAAGAAGTGATAAATACTATGAAAAAAGTTACAAACATTGATTTTAAAGTAGATATAGAAGCTCGAAGATTGGGGGACCCAGCAGCTCTAATTGCTGATAATTCAAAAGTAAGTTCCAAGATGAATTGGATTCCAAAATTTGATAAATTGGATTTGATTTGTGAATCTGCTTACATGTGGGAGAAGGAGTTTAAATAAAATGATTTTGATGATTGATAATTATGATAGTTTTACTTACAATATCGTTCAATACTGTTTGGAACTAGGTGCTAATTTGAAGGTTATCAGAAATGATGAGCTAAATATACAAGAGATAGAAGCACTAAACCCTGAAAAGATCATAATCTCTCCAGGTCCAGCCACTCCAAATGAAGCTGGAATCAGCCTTGAAGTTATAGATTATTTTAAAGATAAACTCCCGATTTTAGGCATATGTTTGGGGCATCAAGCCATAGCCCAAGTCTTTGGCGGGAAAGTAGTGAGAGCAAAAAACATGATGCACGGAAAAACCTCACTAATCCACCGAAGCAAAGATACCTGTTTGTTTGACGGATTGCCAGGAGAATTTACGATGACAAGATATCATTCATTGATAGTTGAAAAAAAAGATCTGCCAGAAAATATTATTCCCACTTCATACAGCACAGATGACCATGAAATAATGTCATTAGAGATAAAAAATAAAAATATATATGGAGTACAGTTTCACCCCGAATCAATTCTCAGTGAATATGGTCATGAAATTTTGGATAACTTTTTGAAGCTATGAAAGAGAATGCATATTTAGCTATAGTTCTTATATTGAGTTCTATCTTTTTAGTGCTTGAAACACAGTCTATTTCAATTTCAGCCAATGAAGCACAAATCTACTTTAGTGGGAGCGGAATAGTCTATTTCCTTTCTCATCTATTCACAGGAATTTTAGGGCAAAACGATTTAGCATTAAGACTTCCATTTATAATCTTGCATATATTTTCGCTATTTTTGATTTATAAAATAGGTAAATTATTTTTAAAGCGAAAGCTGGACAGAATCCTCTCAACTGCCATATTTGCACTTCTTCCAGGCATAAATTCAGCCGCACTTATAGTAAATTCAGCATCATTGATTATATTTTTGACGCTACTTTTTGTCTATCTATACATGTATAACTACAAGTTGCTTTCATATTTAATTCTTCTACTAGCATTTTTTGTAGATAATGCTTTTTCAGTTTTATATCTTTCACTTATATTTTATGCAATCTCTAAAAAAGATAATAAATTGTTGATATACTCTTTGGTTCTATTTGGCGCATCTATGTACATGTACGGGTTTGATGATGGCGGAAAACCAAAAGGATATTTCTTAGATACAATTGGAGTGTATTCTGCGATATTTTCTCCTTTCTTGTTTTTGTATTATATATATGCACTTTATAGAATTTTGATTAAAGAAGAGAAAAACTTACTTTGGTATATATCTTTTGTTGCACTTATATTTTCACTGTTTTTGTCACTAAGACAAAGGGTTCACTTAGAAGATTTTGCACCTTTTGTTACTCTAGCCATACCTCTAATGGTTAAAGTATTTTTCAATAGCTATAGAGTAAGATTGCCAGAGCATAGAAAATGGCATAAGATGATAGCTATATTTGTTTTGCTGTTTTTATCAATAAATACATTCTTTATTTTCGTGAACAAGCCACTTTATTCACTGTTAACAAATCCAAAAAAACACTTTGCATACAAGTATCAAGTGGTAAAGGAGCTAGCAAATGAACTAAAAACAAAAAATATCAATAAAATAAATATGCCAGACAAGAACTTAAGGCTTAGGCTAAAATTTTATGGTATAAAAAACGGTGGAGATGAAATCTTAACTGAAAATAAATATGGCGTAAAAAAAGCAGATACCATAAAAATCTCATATTATGGTACAATGGTTGGAAGATTTTACATTTATAAAGAGTAAAGCATGAAAAAAGCATTTACAATGATGGAGCTGGTTTTTGTTATAGTAATAGTAGGAATTCTATCAGCCATGATAGCGCCAAATTTTCAAAGAAACTCCCTAAGGGAAGCTGCAGATCAACTAATAAGTCATATAAGATATACCCAGCATTTGGCGATGATGGATGATAAGTTTAATCCAAGTGATCCAAAATGGTTTAAAGGAAGATGGCAACTATATTTTTCTAATACAACAAACGGCAGTGATGACAAATGGACATATTCGATATTTTCTGATAGTGGAAATTATGATGGAAATCCAAATCAAAGTGAATTAGCAGTAAATCCCTTGGATACAACAAAATATTTAACTGGTGGCTATAGCGGCACAGTTCAATTTGATGATCCAGAGTCAACTCATGACATATTATTGGGAAAAAAATATGGTATTACTGATATAGATTTTTTAGGTGGATGTTCGGCCCCAATAAATCAAGAAAGAATTTCATTTGACTATCAAGGAAGATTGCTATACAAAAATTTAGGTGGATCAACTTCCTCTAGCGGCTTAACAATGCCATACAAAAGGAATGCTGAACTTAGATTGGTAAAGACTCAATGTCAAGTTGTTTTATGCTTGATTAATCCTTGTCCTGTTGGAAACGATATAAAAAATAAGATCACAATAGCAATTGAACCAGAAACAGGATATGCCCACATTATATAATTTTTCATTTGACATACTTTTCTAATTTATATATAATACCTTATATTTATATAAAAGGAATTATTTATGCAAAGTATAGGAATAAGTGAGATACAAAAAAATACTTCAATACTATCACATATCACAGAAGCTTTACAAATAGTAGATAAAAGAAAAAACAAAAAAATCGCAATCATATATCCGATAAAAAAGAAGCATACGATAGATAACCTAGCAGGAAAATATAAAGATAGGGTAAAAAAATCTCGCCTAAGTTTAGACAAAATTAAAGAACAAGCAACGATAGAAGCTTTTGGAGAGAAATATGGTTTATCTCATAGACACTAATGTAATCATAAGATTTTTGGTAGGTGATGATAAAAACTTTCTAGCAAAGAGTCGTGGATATTTCAAAAAAATTGAATCTTGTGAACTAGAAGTAGAAATTTTAAGCTCAGTTATAATGGAAGCATATTTTGTACTAACAAAATTTTATAAATTACCCAAAAAAGAAGTTATATTAGATTTAAAATCAATACTAGCATTAGAAGGTGTAATAAATAGTGATAAAATAATTCTATACGAAGCACTAAGTTTAGTAGAGCATAAAAACATAGATTTCGTAGATGCTCTAATATGTGCCAAAAGTTCACTTCAAGGGTATGGAAAACTAAGTTTTGACAATGATGTGAAAAAATGTTAATCCCCTTCCCCCTCTAAGCAAACTCTAAGCATCTATTGTATATAATTTCGTCCTCGTTTAAG
>CAZYTB010000131.1:0-6248 GCA_964650375.1 uncultured Campylobacterales bacterium
CATTTGATGGAGATGCCGATAGACTAGTGGTTGTGGATGAAAATGGGGATGTGATTGATGGAGATAAACTATTGGGAAGACTAGCTGTTCATCTAAATTCACAAAATCATTTAAAAAATTGTTCAATGTGTGCAACCGTTATGAGCAACAAAGCCTTAGAGGACTATTTGACGGCAAACAAAATATCGCTTCTTCGTTCAAGCGTAGGGGATAAGTATGTGCTAGAAGTTCTCGCTCAAAAAGGTCTTAACTTTGGAGGAGAGCAAAGTGGGCATATCATACTTTCTGATTTTGTCAAAACTGGTGATGCATTGATAGCTTCATTGGCAGTTATGGCTTGTTTTTTGAGAAATAAAGGACCTATCAGTCAGCTTTTTAATCCTTTTGAGCTTTATCCTCAGCTGCAAAAAAATTTAGCAGTAATCAACAAAATCCCACTCGAGAAAATCAATGGATACTCAAAATTGATTGAAAAAATGCAAAAAGATTCTATTCGAATTTTGATAAGATATTCAGGAACAGAAAATTTACTCAGGATTTTACTTGAGGGCAAGGATGAAAAAGTTTTAGAGAAATATATGGAAGAGGTGTATTCTTTTTTAAAGAAAGCATTAAATGATTAAAAATTTACTTATATTTTTTTTATCAGCCATAGGAATTTTTCTGATAGACCAAAATATAAAAACAATATTTTTGGATGGTTTTAGATGGAATGGTGAATACTTTTCTTTGATATTGGTTTATAACAAAGGCGTGGCATTTTCCATGCTTTCTTTTTTAGACGGAAACTTAAAATACCTACAAATTGGACTTTTTGCAGCCATTAGCGTATATTTAATATATGAAAAAAAACTCTTCAATAAATTTTCTCTGCCACTAGGAATTCTTTATGGAGCAGGAATTAGCAATTTGCACGATAGATTTATACATGGTGGAGTAGTGGATTATATTTATTGGCACAAATGGTTTAACTTTGCAGTGTTTAACTTTGCTGATGTTATGATTGATTTTGCCATCATTATTATACTCTTTATCTCTTTTCGACAAAGAAAAATTTCATAAATCACGATAAATAGACTTTTTTTATGCTAGAATAAACTCTCAAAATTTATACTTGGAGGAATTAAATATGAAGAAAAATTTGATAGTAGTGCTGGCATTTTGTCTGCTCCCGATAGCTATATTTGCAAAGAACTACACAATTAACTTAGGCATAGTTACAACACCACATTCGTTTCACTATATGGCGGCGAAAAAGTTTAAAGATATCGTAGAAAAAGATAGCAAGAGTGCTATAACTGTAAATATTCATCATTCAAACTCTGTTGGAAATGAAACAAGTATTTTACAGCAGTTACAAATGAATGCCCTTCAGATGGGTGTTATCACGGCAGGACCAATAGATAAGATTGTACCTTCAATCAAAGCCATAGAGTTTCCTTTTATTTTTGATAGTTTTGCAAAAGCAGATAAAATATTGGATGGAAAGATAGGTCAAGATATTCTAAAAAGCTTTAAATCTGCGAATTTAATCGGTTATCACTTTTTGGAAAATGGTTTTAGAAATATAACGAATTCAAAAAGACCAATTCACTCAGCAAGCGATGTTAAAGGTTTGAAGATAAGAGTTATGAATTCTCAATTGCAGATTGCTATTTGGAAAGATATTGGTGCAAACCCAACTCCAATGCCTTGGCCAATTTATACCCAATTAGCACAACATGTCATAGATGGGCAAGAAAATCCTTTGGCAGTTATAGATCAATATAAATTATACGAAGTACAAAAGTATCTCACGCTAACTAGACATGTTTATTCAGCATTGGTTTTTGTCGGTAGCAAACAATTTTATGATAGTTTGCCGCAAAAATATCAAAAATTATTGTTTAAGGCCACAAAAGAA
Source organism: uncultured Campylobacterales bacterium (assembly GCA_964650375.1). Taxonomy (GTDB): domain Bacteria; phylum Campylobacterota; class Campylobacteria; order Campylobacterales; family Sulfurospirillaceae; genus JAADIZ01. Next base: position 1,904 of record CAZYTB010000131.1, read on the forward strand.
GCATCAGTTTATGAGCGAAAACTAAATAGAGAGAAGGCTAGTTTCTTTTTAGCTGATTTAAAAAAACAGGGTATGATTATTGATGAACATCCTAATTTGGCATCTTTTAAAGAAAAAGTTAAGCCACTCAAGAGTACTTTTCACGGAGTTGCTAAAAAATACCTAGATATGATTTTGGCACAATAAAAAATATGGGCAAATTAGCCAAATTCATGTCCAATGCAAGTGATGCGATGGATAAGCAAATCAGCTTATTTGTTGTGTCACTTATGTTTTTATTATCTATTCTTCTGAGCGTAAGCGTATTTTACAGGTATGTACTTAACGACTCAATATATTGGTCTGGTGAAGTTGCGCGCTACATGTTGGTGTATATTGTCTTTTTAGGCTCCACTATGGCACATAAGCACAAAGCACATATAAGAATAGATATGATTTTTACATATTTATCAAAAAAAAATGAAAAAAATTTGGAGATTGTAATTAGTCTGCTTTTTCTATTGTTTTGGACAGTAGTGCTTTTAGGATGTATCAAATTATTTCCACTATTTATGATGCAAACCACCGCTACACTTCAAATACCATTTGCTATCCCTTTTTCTGCATTACCAATATCTGCGATTATATGGATAATTTATTGTGTAAATGATATTTTAAGAGAGATAATCAAAAAATAATGTTGTTTTTACTTTTACTTTTATTTATTTTTATACTTTTGTCAGTCCCCATGTTTTTATCGATAGGTCTCTCAACCGCAGTTGCATTTGTGATGTCAAATTTACCACTGTTTATGATACCTCAAAAGATGTTTGACGGTGTAAATTCTTATATACTTTTAGCCGTACCGTTATTTATGCTTGCAGGCAGTTTTATGGACCAAGGAGGCATGTCAAGACGCCTTGTTGATTTATCTGAATCTTTAGTAGGTCATTTTAGAGGGGGACTTGCTATCACATCGGTGCTCTCTAGTATGCTTTTTGCGGGCGTCTCAGGCTCAGCTGCCGCTGACACTGCGGCGGTTGGCTCAGTTTTGATTCCTCCTATGAAAAAAAAAGGATACGATAAAAATTTTGCAGCATCAATCGTGGCAGCCGGCGGGTCAATCGGAGTTATAATTCCTCCTAGTATTCCTATGATTATTTTTGCTTTTATTGCGAACATATCTGTTGGAAAACTATTTTTAGCTGGAATCATCCCAGGCATCATAATAGGGTTATCTCTTATTTTGTTAGTCATCTTCAAATCAAGAAACTTACAAATTGATGTTGAAAACAGAAAATTTAACTTCAGTAAATTTAAAGTCGCACTCAAAGAGGCAGTTTGGGCACTGGGTATTCCATTTATTGTAGTTGGTGGAATTTTAGGAGGCATATTTACAGCCACAGAATCAGCAGCAGTTGCTGTTGTTTATTCGTTTTTTGTCAGCTCCGTTATTTACAGAGAACTTACTTGGAAAAAGATATACAAAGCTGCACTTTACGCTGTGAATACCAGCTCCATTATTTTGATAATTATATCAATCGCTACAGTGTTTTCATGGTTCCTTTCGATGAACAATATACAAGAGATTCTCTCAAATACTTTTCTTTCATTAAGTGGCAATAAGTATGTTTTACTGATTCTGATAAATATTTTTTTACTGGTGATGGGTACTTTTGTCGAAACAACAGCATCCTTGATTTTATTTGTTCCAGTCGTTGCTCCTTTGCTAAATACCATAGGAATTGATCCCCTGACATCTGGTGTCATGATTGTAACAAATCTTGCTATTGGTATGTTGACACCGCCATTGGGTATATGTTTGATAGTATCAGGAGCCATAGCAGATACTAAAATTCTAAATATTTCAAAAGCTATAATTCCTTTTTTGATAATCATGATATTAGATTTACTTTTGATTACATTTATACCTTTTTTAACAACATATTTGCCGTCGATGTATTAAAAATTAAAATAAAGGAGAAAATCTAATGCTTAAAATTGGTATAGTAGGAATAGGCGGAGTTGGCGGGTATATAGGTGCAAAACTGATACAAAGTGGTCTTGCTGGTGTATTCTTGCTAGGAAGAGGAAAGCATTTGAGTGCTATAAAAAAAGACGGTTTAAAAATAATAGATGAAAACGAAGAATTTGTTGTTAAACCGAACAATATTATTGATACCGAGAATGATGATAAAGCAGAAATATTTGATATTGTATTTATCACAACAAAAAGCTACAGTTTTAAAGAAATTTCAAAAAATCTAAACCTACATGTGAACCAAAATAGTATAATTATTCCTTTATCAAATGGAGTTAATCATAAGGTTGAATTGAGTGCTTATCTTAAAGCGGGAAGAGTAATAGATGGATGTATTTATATACTCTCAAATATAGAAGAATATGGAGTTATAAAGAAAAAAGCACCAACTTTTTATTTGATTTTTGGAGATTATAAAAACAGATTTCAAGATAAGCTTCAAGAATTAGCAAAGGTGCTAAACAAAAGTGGGTTAAAATCAAAACTAAGCAGAAATATAGAGTATGATTGCTGGGTTAAGTACCTATTAATTTCATCTTTTGCTACTTTAACTTCATACTATAATGAGCCTATGGGTTATATAATAGAAGAAAAGCTTAATGTATTAAAAGAAGTATTGGAAGAGATAAAATCAGTTGCAAATGCCCTACATGTAAACATAAGCGATGCAGAAATAGAAAAAACCATAAAACAAGTGCAAAATGTACCATATAGTTCAAAAACTTCGATGCAGCTAGACTTTGAAAACAAACATGCAAATGAATTAGAATCTCTTACAGGTTATATCGTAAAAGAAGCGCGGAAACTCAATATTGAAGTAAAAAATATAAAAATGATGTACGAGCAATTATCTCAAAGAGATTGATAGAGGTGTGCTTAAGCATATATTATGGCATTTTAAAGTATTATCATGTTTCTAATTATGTAATGGTCGCGTAGCTCAGTTGGTAGAGCACTACCTTGACATGGTAGTGGTCGTTGGTTCGAGTCCAATCGTGGCCACCATATTTCGTTCTCTCGGAGTTTGAGAGTTCATACAAAAGGAAAAAAATGCAAAATGAAGTTATCGCCTATAAGGATGGTGTAACGCTGATAGACACACAAACTGCTAGCGCACTCGACACATCTAATTTTAAAGAAATTTTATTTGATAACTCTGATGACGCCTTAGAGATTATTCGCCACTCAACCGCGCACATGATGGCGCAAGCTATAAAAGAGTTGTATCCAGATGTAAAGTTTTTTGTGGGACCTGTTATAGAGGACGGTTTTTACTATGATTTTCGTGTCAGTGAAAAGATTGGTGATAATGATTTAAAAACAATTGAGAAAAAAATGCAAGAGATTGCAAAAAGAAAACTTCCTATAGAAAAATCTTGTACAACTAAAGAAGAAGTTACCAAGTTTTTTAGTGAAGATGATTTAAAGCAAGAAGTGCTTCTTCGTATTCCAGATGGTGAAGTTTCAATTTATAAGCAGGGTGATTTTGAAGACTTATGCCGTGGACCTCATGTTCCAAATACAAGATATTTAAGATTTTTTAAACTTATCCGAGTAGCTGGAGCTTATCTTGGTGGCGATGAAAAGCGTGAAATGCTGACTCGTATTTATGGCACTGCATTTGCAGATAAGCAAAGTCTTAGAGATTATGTGACCATGATGGAAGAAGCTAAAAAAAGAGATCATAGAAAACTTGGAAGTGAATTAAAACTTTTTACATTTGATGAAGAAGTTGGGGCAGGACTTCCTATATGGCTTCCAAATGGCGCAAGACTTAGAAGCAGGATAGAGCATCTTTTATTTAAAGCTCACAGGATAAGAGGATACCAGCCTGTTCGTGGACCTGAATTGTTGAAAAGTGATGCCTGGAAAGTGAGTGGGCATTATGACAATTATGGTGAAAATATGTATTTCACTACTATTGATGAGATGGAATACGGCATAAAACCTATGAATTGTCTAGGGCACATAAAAGTTTTTCAAAACGAAGTAAGGAGTTATAGAGATTTGCCTTTGAAATTTTTTGAATATGGCGTAGTTCATAGACACGAGAAAAGTGGAGTTCTTCACGGTCTTTTCAGAGTTCGTGAATTTACACAAGATGATGCACATGTGTTTTGTACGCCTGAGCAGATAAAAGACAATGTTTTAGAGATTTTAGATTTTGTTGATGTTCTTATGAAAGCATTTGGATTTGAATATGAGATGGAAATTTCAACAAAACCAGAAAAAGCTATAGGGGATGATGTATTTTGGGAAGCTGCGACAAAAGGCTTAAAAGATGCACTTGATGGAAATGGCATAAAATATGGCGTTGATGAAGGC
>CAZYTB010000132.1:0-6189 GCA_964650375.1 uncultured Campylobacterales bacterium
TCTTCTAGTGTTGCATTTGTGAAGTTCATCCTCGCATAAGAGTTGATCCTGTGATCCTTGAAAAAGACAGTACCCGACACATATGCGACATCCTGTTTTATGGCAAAATCAAAAAGCTCGGCAATTCTACCACAATGACATCACCTTCATTTATGAAAGCATGCTTCTTCTGTGACATAACTTTACAAACAATACTGAGATATTTTTACAAATACTCAACTTCTTTATTTACTTTTAAGGGTTATAATAAACAATCAAAAATTATTTAGTGAAAAGGTTAAATATTGTGTTTAATAAAGAAAAAATAGAAGAAATTGTCTCATCTGTACTTGTTGCAGATTCATATAGTTTAGGCGCACACTGGGTTTATGATGAGATACAATTAAAAGAATTAGATATAAATTGGAACAAGTTAAATGCTCCAAAGGCAATTTGGCATAAAGGTAAAGCGGCTGGAGATTTTACTCACATCGGAGATCAGGCTTATTGGTTGCGCGAATATTTAAAAGGTAAAGATAGCTTTGATAAACTCGAGTATTTAAAATACTGGCAAGAAAAAATGAGGAATTATGATGGTTATATAGATGGTGCTACGAGAGAAACTCTTGAAAATATAGAAAAAGGTAACCTTATCGGTTCAAATTCCGAAGATTTTTCAGTTATAGGAAGAATCTCTCCCCTTTTATTGGTTTCAAAAGATGAAAAAGAATTTGTGAAAAATGTTCAAAATTTTGTGAAATTATCACATAATTCTCCAAAGGTTGTAGAAGCAGCAACTTTTTTTGCTAAACTTCTATTTAGAGTACAAAATGTCAAAAACATAGAAAAAGAAATGTTATCTTTAAAAGATGAGTTCAGTCCTTATGTTGTAAAAAGTGTCGAAGATGGTGTTTTATCAAAAGAAGAAGATACTTTTAAAGCAATCAGAGAATTTGGACCAGCATGTGGGATTGATGATTGTTTTAGCGGAGTAATCCATCTGATATGCAAATATCCAAATAATTTAAAAGAACTTTTAATTCAAAATGCAAAAGCAGGAGGAGACAGTGTATCTAGAGCTATGAGTGCCACTATGATAATAGTAGCAAACAGTTCAAGTAGCGATATTCCACAAGAGTGGTTTAAAACAAACAAAAGGAAAGAAATATGCTAGAAATAGGTCAAGTTGCACCAGAATTTTGCTTGCCAAACCAAGATGAAGTAGAGATATGTTTAAGAGATTTGATTGGCAAGTGGATTGTTTTGTATTTTTATCCAAAAGATAATACACCAGGATGCACCACTGAAGCATGTGAATTTACTGAGGCACTTACGGATTTTGAAGAAATGGATGCAGTTATTTTAGGAGTTAGCCCGGATAGTCCAAAAAAACACAGAAATTTTATAGAAAAAAAAGATTTACAAATCACACTTTTAGCAGACGAGGACAAAGAAGTTTGTGATAAATATGGAGTATGGCAATTAAAAAAATTATATGGTAAAGAATACATGGGGGCGGTACGCTCAACCTTTGTAATCAATCCAGAAGGCAAGATAGCAGCCATTTGGGACAAAATAAAAGTAAAAGGACATGTAGAAGCAGTTAGAGAAAAATTGCAAAACCTTCAAAGCGAATTATAGTTTAGATTATGCATGAAAAAGAAAAACTTTTTCATGCATAAATATATTAGATAGCTATATCAATCTTCGTTCCAATCCACTTGTTTCTTTTTGCTTTTTGAGGTATTGGCGTTAAAATCTTAATTCTTGATTGATTAATTTTATATTTTTTTACTAGCTTTTCTTTTACTGCATTTGCTCTTTTATTTGCTAAATTTACTAATTTTTCTTTCGTGATTTTTATTTTAGCTGTTAAATTTTTTTGCATTTTGTTATTGAAAGCGACTATGTCTAATGTAGGCTTTTTCTTTACCTTAGATTTTTTATTCTCTTTTATTAAATTTGAAAAATTAGTTGTGCCATTTTTTGCGATATGTGCTCTGATATATGGTTTGTTAAGCTTTAGATTATTTATATCAATCGACATAGGATTATTATTATACTTAATACCATCTACTTCTAAACTTTTCCATTTGAGAAGACTTTTGCCATCAAGTGAATCAATAGATAAATTATTTATTGTTGTATTTGCTAGAACTTTTATACTGACTTTTTTCTCTAAGTTTGCACTGATATTTGCATCAGCATCTATACTCGCATTTTTAATTTTAAAATTAACATCAGATTTGATAATTGTACTTTTGAGTTTAAACTCAAGGGTTCTCTCATAACATCACCAGATATTTTTATGTCTGTTTTTTTATTTAGTATTGTAGATAAAGTATAACTTACTTGTAAGAAATTTATCTGGTAAGGCAAGGTTAATGAGATAGACCCCTTATCCAAAGAGGTATTAAAGTTAGGTAATGCATAAGCATATAAATTTGGCAGGTTTAAATTATCAATATGAACTTCTCCATAAATTTTTAAAGGATTTATACTCATTCCTCCTTGCCAAAATAGCTTTCCATTGCCATTGATTAAAGTTTTAAAGGTATATGCGTTTATTTCACCTTTTTTTGTACTTATATCGTGAGCCATAAAACTATAAGGTCCTAGATTCATTGTAAAATTTTTATTTTCTCTAAGGTCGCTAAATTTTATTTTTCCATTTTTTATATTCAATTTTCGTAAAATTATAGTGAGTAAGGTAGTTTTATTAGAGCTTGTTTGTTTATCAACTTTAGCTGTTTTGGGTATTATGTTTTCTAAATTTATTTTGCCATTTTTTTGAATTGTTGCATATAGTTTTGGGGAGTCTATAAATATATTGTTAAATAAGATAGTTTTATCCAAAAGCCCAAGAAGAGTATAGTTTATGTAGAGTTTTTGAGTCCAAACACAGGTTTTTGATTTAATTCTTTTACTAAAACATTTTTAAGTGTCAGTTCAAACGAAAATGGGTTAAAATTAGCCTTTCCAATAGCAACATTTATCCCTATTTTATTTTTTACAATCGCAGGAGCTTTATTTGTAATAAACCAAGGCACGGCAACAAAACCAACAAACGAATACAAAACAACTAAAAATAAAATCCGAAATTTAAAACTCTTAAGATATTTCATAATATTGCCCTTTATGAATAGTTTACAAAATTATACTATAATTTTAAAATTATAATTGTAAGGGATTATTTAAAAATTGTTAGTTCATATATGTTGTTCAGTAGATAGTCACTTTTTTTTACAAAAACTCTCACAACTTTATCCATCAAAAAAGCTAATTGGTTATTTTTATGACCCAAATATCCATCCATATAGCGAGTATAAACTTCGTTTGATGGATGTTCAAAGAAGTTGCGATAAATTAGGGATAGAACTCCTTGAGGGAGAATATGATTATGAGGGCTGGATAAAAGCCGTGAGAGGATTTGAGAATGAACCAGAAAAAGGTAAAAGATGCAGTATATGTTTTGATAACAGGTTAGTTAGAACTGCTCAAAAAGCATTGGAAATAGGTGAAAGTGAAATAACAACTACTTTGCTAACTAGTCCCAAAAAATCTATAGAACAATTGCGAGAAAATGCTTCTGAAGTCGAGGAAAAATACGGCATATATGTAGCCACACCTGACTTTAGAAAAGGTGGAGGAACAAGTGAACAGTTTACTATGGCAAAAAAAGATATGCTTTATCATCAAAATTATTGTGGTTGTATTTATGCTTTAGAAGTACAAAGAGATGGACAGGAAAGATTAAAAGATGAGCTAACAAGGCCCATCACAAAACAAATACTTCCATCATCTATAGAAGAGCGAATTAAATTATATGAAGAAGTGCGTGAATGCGAAAAAAATGCTCAAGAATTTAAACTAGAAAGAGAAAAATTTCTAAATTATAGAATTTTAAGAGCATATGTAAGGGAACAAAAAAAAGAAGTAATTCCTAGTTATTTTCTTTTTTATTCTAAGCTTTCAAGAGAATTTACTAAGGGTAAAATAGAGTTTATAGAGGATGGAATAGGCTATTTCAATCGTGAAGAAATAGTGTTTGTAAGTTTAGAAAAATTCAACAGCAAACTTAATGCAACATATAAAAATATCGATGAACTTATGAAAAATCCTCCAAGCTTTGAAGATGAAATAAAAGTTCGCTCTCTTCTTTCAAACTCTCTACTATCGACACTTAATCCTATAATTATTGTAAATAAAGTAGAAGAGAAAAAATATGAGATTTTTTTAAAATCAGAAACATACATGGATGTTAGGGAAAATTTAGTAAAAATTGGATAGAATAAGAAAATTTTGTAATAAGGTTTTAAATGATAATAGATGTAGTAGAAATTCAAAAAATTTTACCTCACCGACACCCTTTTTTGTTAGTCGATAGAGTTACTGATTTAAAACCAGGTGTTTTTGTGCAAGGTTATAAAAATGTAACTATCGGTGAGCCTATTTTCCAGGGGCATTTTCCGGGGCATCCGATATATCCAGGTGTTATGATTATAGAAGGAATGGCTCAAGCTGGGGGTATCTTGGCATTTAAAAGTATGGATGAAGATGGTCAAGAAGATTCTAAAGACAAAGTTGTGTATTTTATGAGCATAGATAAGGCTAAATTTCGATCCCCTGTAAGACCAGGAGACAAGTTGGTTTATGAGTTAAGCGTATTAAAACACAAAGGAAGCATTTGGGTATTAGATGGCAAAGCTTTTGTTGATGACAAATTAGTCGCACAAGCAGAATTAAAAGCCATGATAGTTGATAAGTAAAACGGATAAATAAAATGTCAGGTATTCATAAAAGTGCAGTAGTAGAAGATGGAGCAAGGTTGGGCAAAGGTGTAAAAATCAGTGCCTTTGTATTTATATCTTCAAAGACAGTATTAGAGGATAATGTAGAGATTATGCAAGGTGCAGGAATCTATGGCGATACAACTATCGGCGAGGGCACAAAAATATATCCTTATGCGATTATCGGTACAGCGCCTCAAGACATAGGATATGTAATCGAGGATGATGTAAAAGTAGAAATTGGCAAAAACAATATTTTAAGAGAATTTGTTACAGTAAATGCCGGTACCAAACACGGAGGCGGCACAACTAGAATAGGAAATGATTGTTTTATCATGATTTATTCACATATCGCACATGATTGCCAAGTCGGTGATAATGTAATCATGGCAAATAACGCAACCCTCGCTGGACATGTAGAAATAGGAAGCTTCACTGTGATTGGTGGGATGACCCCAGTTCATCAATTTGTAAAAATTGGAGAAGGATGCATGATTGGAGGAGCTAGTGCAATTAGCCAAGATATACCACCTTTTTGTCTGGCCGAGGGAAATCGAGCTCTTGTGAAAGGTTTAAATGCAGTGGGAATTAAGAGAAGATTTGAGAAAGAGGATATAAGAGCAATCCAGAGTGCTTATAGAAAATTATTTAGAGCAAATCAGCCTATAAAAGAAATAGCGCAAGAATTAATAAAAAATGAAAAAAATGAAAAAGTAAGGCAAATGTGCAATTTTATATTAGAAACAAAAAGAGGAATACCTTATGAGAGGAAAAAATAAATGGTAAAAAAGAATACAGAAGCTTTTGCTTCGCACAAAAGTGCGAGGAATTTAACTAGAGCTTTGCTCAAGTTAAAGGAGACAATTAAATGAAAAAAGAGTGTAGTTTTTGTGGAACTAAGGAGAGTGCTGACACGCGTTTAATTGCGGGCGAAAATGTGTTTATTTGTGAACATTGTGTCATTTCAGCATATAAAATATTTTTTGGAGAAGAAGAGGTTGAGAAGAGCGAAAATAAAAAGTTAGATTATGAGTTATTAACGCCAAAGGAATTGACCGGTACCTTAGATGAATTTGTTGTTGGTCAAAATAGAGCAAAAAAAGTGTTTTCAGTAGGTGTTTACAATCACTATAAAAGAATTTTTAAAAGCAATGTCATAGAAGATGATACAGAAATATCTAAATCAAATATTTTATTAATCGGACCAACAGGCAGTGGTAAAACACTGATGGCTCAAACTTTATCAAAATTTTTAGATGTTCCTTTAGCCATTGCAGATGCCACAAGTTTAACAGAAGCTGGTTATGTTGGAGAAGATGTTGAAAATATTTTGACAAAATTACTCCAAGCAGCAGATGGCGATGTAAAAAGAGCTGAGCAAGGTATAGTTTTTATAGATGAAATAGATAAAATTGCACGA
>CAZYTB010000133.1:0-6187 GCA_964650375.1 uncultured Campylobacterales bacterium
CTTAATGAAGTTAAAGAACTTATAAATAGTTGCTCTTTTTTTAATAACAAAGCCAAAAATCTCATCAAAATGGCAACATCAATTATGACAGAGTTTAACGGAGAAATTCCACTTGACAAAAAGTCACTTATTTCGCTAGCTGGAGTTGGACAAAAAACAGCCCATGTTGTGATGATAGAGTATGCTGGAGCAAATTTGATGGCAGTTGATACTCATGTTTTTAGAGTAGCTCACAGATTAGGGCTTAGTAAATCAGAAACTGCCATAAAAACTGAAGTTGACTTGACAAAAGATTTCAAAGATAATCTTCACATTCTTCATCAAGCCATGGTTTTATTTGGTAGATATATCTGCACTGCAAAAAATCCAAAATGCGACGAGTGCTTTTTGACAAATTATTGCAAAAGTAAAAATGGTTTTAAAGCGAGATAATATCTTCTACTATTTTTGTAATTTTATCTACAGAATCCAAATCACACTCTTCTCTTATAGAGTGAGGAAATCTTATATTTGGTCCAATTGAGACTGCTTCTTTTGGTTCTTTTTGTAAGGCTATTAGCATTCCGCATTCTAGCCCTGCATGCATGGCTTTAAACTCTACATTTGGAACATATGAAGAGAATACGCCTTTGACTTTATTTGCAAATTCCCCAACATATGGAGTCCAAGCATCGTGTCTTGAAGGAAAAGAGGTTGAGAAACCACAAAGATCAAAAAAAGATTTTGTTTCCTCTTCCAAGTCATCCATTCTTTTATCATCCATCGTTCTTAAAGAAATTATAATTTTAAATACGCCTTCCTCTACCTCAGCTATACCTAGATTTGCACTATCTTCTGGGATACCTAACTCTTTATTCCAAGCTCTTACGCCTTGGGCAAAAGCATCCAAAGTTTTTATGATTTGTTTTGAATTTTTTATTTTTTTAAAGTTATCATTTTTTATTTGCTCTATTTTTATATGCTCTTCTTCTTTTAAATCTCCACTGAATGTAAAGGTTGCAACACCATTTTTGGCTATAGAGTTTCTTCTCTCGCCTGCTTTCATGTCTATTAGTTCACATTCATACGCGGCTAAAAACCTAGCTAATATTTTTATGGATGAGGCAATATTTTTGTCTATATCTACACCACTATGACCGCCGGGCAATCCTTTAATGCTAGCTTTATAAACTTTTTCACTTCCAAGTACCGGAGTAAACTCTATATTTTTTTCGCTTACAACATCACTTCCACCGGCACATCCTATGCAAATCTCATTTTCATCTTCGCTATCTATATTTAATATATTTGGCGAAGTTATCTCTAACTCAAGATTTGCAGCCCCTATGAGCCCAACTTCTTCATTGGCAGTAAATAAACACTCTAAATTATCATATTTTTGCATACAATAAAGCATGATTGCAACGCCCATACCGTTATCTGCTCCTAGCGTTGAATTTTTGGCTCTCAAAATATTTCCATCTCTAAGTAATTCAACTTTTGGAGCATCTCCTAAGCATACCATGTCATAATGAGCTTGCAAACAAACTTTTGGTTCACCTTTTTTGCATATTACATTTCCTGCTTTATCAATGTTTACTTCAAAATTTAAATCTTTTGCGTACTGTGCAATATAATCTTTTAAACCATCTGCATCATAACTGCATCTTGGAATTGCACTTAAACTTTCAAAAAAGTATAAAACATCTTTCATTTTTCACTCCTTAACTTTTTAACTTCAATAAAATAACTGTTTCCGATATAAATAACATAAAAAATAGCTCCAAAAAATATAGCAAAAGGTATAAGTGAGATAAGATATAAAATCAGTGTTTTACCTCTAAGAGAGTTTTTATTAAAATACTTTATCTTTTTATTTTCTTCTCTGGTTGTCAGGTTTGAACTTACATCAAAAATCATCATTTTATGGAAAAAATAATATAACGGAAGGTTAAAAGCGATGATATTTAACAGGGGTATAAAATAAAATGGGATTAAAATAAAAAATAGTAACAGCATTATAAATGCCCATTTTATCACTAAAAACAGACCCTCAAATATATTTGAATATCCTATTATCTCCACATCATTATAGTGTCTTTTTTGGAGCTCTTTTAATACAAATGGCGTCATAAAACCAACTATTATGACAGCTATAAATATAGAAGCAAAAAGTATAAAAAATCCGCCTATCGCATATACTAAAAATGCTGCTAACCAAGAAGTTACTGAGTATTGCATCAAAAATTTTATAATAGAAGAATCTTGTAGATGAGCAGTAAAATTTTCAGTATGAGGAATTCCATTTTGCAAAGTAGTTTGTGTTGTATTTATTTCTAAGCTAGAATGCATACTATCGAGTCCAGATCCAGCCAATACAAAAAACAATACATACATAATTACCAATGTTGTAACAAACGGCATAATCGCATACTTTAACATCTTACCTGTAAAAAAATCTTTTATACTTAATACAAATATATTCACACTTTACTCCATATTTTTTCATTTTATACTACCCCAAGAAAAACAAACAACATTTTCTAAATCTTTATTTAAAAACAGCTAAAATAAGCTAAGAAAAAGAGAGGGTAAAAAGATGAGTAGAAAAAGAGCAATTCCAAAAAGAATAACTCTAAATTTTACATTTTCTCTTTTTTTATCTAAATTTTCTAATATTGGATGTAAATTTTCATAATAAAATTCAGTGAGTTCGCTCAGGGATTTCATTTTATTTCTCAAACAAATCTTTTACATTTACATTTTTTCGTTCACTCTCATCAATCTCAAAAACTTTTCTATGAGTATATCGTATAGCACTGGCCATCAAATTTGTCGGAAACATTTCTAGTGCATTATTATAATCAGTCACAGCTTGATTATAAGCTCTTCTTGCAGCAGAGATTTGCTCTTCTATTTCATTTAGACTTCGCTGAAGTTGCATCATATTTTCATTTGCTTTTAGATTTGGATAATTCTCAACAGCTATCATTATAGAGCGTAGGACTGAGCTTACTTTTGCATCTAATTCCATCTTTTTTTCATTTGTTACATTTGGCTTATTTGCTTCACTTCTAAGCTTCGTTATATCTTCCAGGATTAATTTTTCATGCCCCATATACTCTTGCACACTGGCAACTAGGTTCGGTATTAGATTATACCTTTTTTTAAGTATCGTATCCACACTTGCAAATATATTATCGACTTGGTTTTTTTTAGCAATTAAAGAGTTATATATTAAAATTACAACAGCAGCAATAACCGCTATAATTATAAGAGGTATAGACATTTTATTCCTTTTAAGTAGTGTATCATAAATGAAATGTTATCATAATCCTATGAAAATAGCTTTAATTTTAATTTTACCACTTTTTTTTACAGGGTGTATCTATTTTAATGATAGAGGTGTATCTAATGAATATTATAATGGATGCCATGAATATTATGACTCTATGGGAATTTACCATAAAAAGTGTGATAAAGACTTGATTGAGTATAAAGATGTTGAGAATGGAGCAAAAAAGGCTTATAAGGCTGTGACTAATTGATAGATATAAACAAAATAAGACTTGAGCGACTAAAATGGCATGAATGGAATAATATAAAATCTTTACGAGCTGAGCTTGAAATTCTTCCAAACATAAATGATGCAACTTTTTCATTAGAAAATACAATCAAAATTTCAAGTGAAAATATCAGCAATGAAGAAAATCGACAAATAAAAGATTTAGCCTGGGCTCTTCGACCATGGAGAAAAGGTCCTTTTGATATTTTCAATACTTTTATAGACAGTGAATGGAAAAGTTTTTTAAAATATAATCTTTTAGAGCCTCATTTTGACTTAAAAGATAAATGTGTAGCAGATATAGGTTGCAACAATGGTTACTATCTTTTTAAAATGCTGAAACATAAACCAAAAAAATTAGTAGGTTTTGATCCTTCAATACACTATAAAACTCAATTTGATTTTATAAATCATTTTATAAAATCACCTATAATATATGAGCTTTTAGGAATAGAGCATCTTCCCTTTTTTGAGAATAAATTTGATGTTATTTTTTGCCTTGGTGTTTTGTATCATAGAAGCGATCCTGCACATGCGCTCAAAGCATTATATAGCGGATTAAATGATGGTGGCGAACTTATCCTAGATACATTTATGATAGATGGGTATGACCCTTATGCATTAACTCCTGAAAATAGATATTCTAAAATTCCAAATATATATTTTATACCAACTATAAAAGCTCTTGAAAACTGGTGTATGCGAGCTAAATTTAAAGATTTTGAGGTTTTAGAGATCAAAACAACAGATTTAGACGAGCAAAGAAAGACAGAGTGGATACAAGGTGAAAGTTTAGAAAATTTTCTAGATCCCAACGATAAGAGCTTGACAATTGAAGGTTATCCTGCACCTAAAAGGGTATATGTTAAACTAAGAAAATAATTTACCGATATTACAAGTAACAATATATAAGGTAATGAGGAAATTAAATGTCGGATAATGCTAAAAACTTAACAGAAGATGAAATTAACAAAATATCTTCTATGGAGGAAAATTTTGAAGATGATTTTCAGAATGAAGATGATGAAACAAATAATATAGAAGGAAATTTTGAACTCAGAGAAGATTTACACACTCACCAAAAAATAAGAACAAATATCAGTGGAGATATAGTTTCTTTAGAAAAAGGAAAATCAAAAACAATTTTACAAACTACCGATGAAATGAGTGTGGACAGTCTTGGATTAATTCATAGCGGATTTGTCTTTAGCGCTGCAGAATTTGCTGCGGTAGTAGCTGTCAATGAAGAAAACTTAGTTATCATTGCTGCAAAGACAAAATTTTTAGCACCAGCTAAAAGTGGCGATTTAATAGAATTTAGAGCCACTGCAAAATTTGAAGATTCTAGAAAACGAGAGATAAAAGTCATCGGAGAAATTAACGGAATAAAGATATTTGAGGGAACTTTTCAAGCCGTTTTACTAGAAAATCATATCCTAAAAACAAAGATAAAAAATATAGATAAAAATTACCACGCTAGATAAAATTAGATGTAATTCAACCAGGCAGGAAGTGTTTTTTGCTCATCTAATACAGTAGTGCTTTCTCCATGTCCTGGATAAATCTTATAATTTTCTTTAATTTGCAAAAATTTTTCTATACTTTTTTTCATGTCTTCAGGGCTACTAAAAGGGAAATCAACTCTTCCAATAGAATTTTTAAAGATAAAATCTCCACTAAAAAGTGAATCTCCTATCAAAATAGCACTGCAACCTGGGGTGTGTCCTGGAAAAAATAAGTATTTTACTTCTATACCGTCTATATTAAAAACCTCATCTCCTACCACTTCTATATCGGCTTGGCTTGGAGGCGTTCCTTGTGAGAAAGGATCTGATGAGAGCATAAAAACATCATCTTTTGGAGCGTAGATTGGTATATCATAATAAGCTTTTAGTTCCTGATTACTCCAAACATGATCAAAATGCCCATGAGTGTTTAAGATAGCTACTGGATTTTTTACATTTTCTTTAACCCAAACATCAGCATCAATTCCTGGGTCTATTATTAATTCTTTATCATCAATTTTTACTATGTAACAATTTGTCATATAAATACCACATGGTTTTTGTAAAATATTCATGTTTTTCTCCTTAGTCATTGCTTTATTATAATTGTATCAAAATAATTTAAAACTTAAAGAAAAATACTACATGCAAAAGAAACAATTAATAATTTCTTTAGTATAATTTTATAGTACAATAATCTAAATAAGGGTTTTTTTGAAAAAATATGAATTAATAGAGTCTTACCTTATAAAATTTCTTCAAGAAGAAGTTTACAAAACTTCTCTAAAAAATGTTGTTTTAGGAATAAGTGGTGGCATAGATTCTGCAGTTGTTTCAATTTTAGCAAAAAAAGCTTTCGGCAAAAATGTTTTAGGTGTTATGATGCCCTCTTCCTTCTCTAGCCAAAACAGCTTAGATGATGCTGCTACATTATGTAAAAAGTTTGATATTTCATTTGAGAAAGTTTCAATCACACCTTTGCTTGAAGCGTATTTTGCAAATATTAATGCTAGTAATTTGAGAATGGGAAATTTTAGTGCTAGAGTCAGAATGTCAATCTTATATGATATATCCGCTAGAGAAAATGCTTTAGTTCTTGGCACAAGCAATAAAAGTGAGCTTTTGTTGGGATATGGAA
>CAZYTB010000134.1:0-6134 GCA_964650375.1 uncultured Campylobacterales bacterium
ATGCTTTTTTTATCTTCTTTGGATGTCTAAAAAATCTTAATAGTATTCGTAACTCTTTAATCTCTTTTTTATAGCTTCTTCTGAGTTTTATATTCTCTTTTTTTGCAATGCGAACAAGATGGATAATTATTTTTATTGCTAACTTCCCATCAGTAGGAAATGTCATATTACTCTCTTGAGCTGTAGAGTCAACAATCACTTGAGACTCTTGTGCATCTTCTCCATGAAGCTTCTACACTCATTTTAAAGATAAACTCCATTCCTTTTTTACCAATACGGTTTCTAAACTTTACCAACTCTGTAGGATGACAAGGTACTGATGCTTGATAATCATTCAATCCACAAAAATATTGGAAATATGGATTCTGCTTCCAGTGTTCAATGATAGATTCATCACTAAGATTTTTTAGTTGTTTTAGAAGTAGTATTCCAACCATAAGTCTTATTGGTTTAGGTGGTCTTCCTTCACCAGTGTAGTGTTTTTTAAATTCTGTTTCAAATTTCAACCAAGGAATTGTATCTGCTAATTGGATTAAGGGATCATAAGTGTCTAACATATCCATCAATGAACCATAAAAAAGATTTTTCTGTGAAGTTTTCGACAATGTTGGTGTCCTATTTTAGGGATTTTAAGTTTTTTAGGGTATTTTTATTGTTGTTATTATAGCTAAATATAGGCTTTAAATGCCTTAAAATAGGGAGGTTTTTGGTTTTTCAGGGGTGACTATGTATAATAATATGGGATACTATAATGGAACTACAACTACAACTACAAATGCAAGAACAATTAATACACCAACTTATGGTATAACAGGTTATGAAAGTGGCACAACACACTATACAACATTTACAAGATATTTCAAATTAGGTGGCGTTGACTTAGGCTATTATTTAAAAACAAATAAGTATGTTACTTTATGGGATATGACTGTTACAAGTACAGGTTCAAGTTCTGATTTAAGGCGAATATTCCCAGTTCTTGTTGGTGCTTCGCAACAATATATCGGAACAAGTACAGGACAAAAAGTTAAAATTCAACTATATGAAGATGATAAAAGAATTTTAGAAGTAAAAGGTATTAAAATAAATGGAAAAAGTCAATGAGAAAATTCCAGTAACAATATACCTATTAAATAATTCCAGGACAGTGTATATAATTAGAATATTCACAAATGAAAAAGCAGACGCGGGGAGAAGATCATGAGCAATCGGATAAAGCGGCTTGAGACGAAAGAACCTCTACATGTAGATGAAGCATATAGAATTAGATATACTATCCTAGGAACTCAATATAAAAACGAATAAACTTCTATTTTGTTTATAAAATAACTATTTTTATAAACTATAATTTTATAAAAGTATGAATATTAGAAACAAATCTCTTGTAATTGTTTTAAAAAATTGGTAAAATATAAATTATGAATTTACAAAATGATATAAAAATAAAACAACTTTATCAAATGTTACCAGAGGGCGTAGTAGTTCCGGCTTCATGGCTTGCAGAGCAAGGCTACTCTATGCAACTGCTTTATCAATACACAAAAAGTGGTTGGCTGAAAAAAACTTCAAGAGGTTCATATATAATAGGTGATGCAAATCCATCTTGGCAAGGTGCAGTTCTAGGATTGCAAAAACTTGGTCATGAATCATTTCACATAGGTGGCTTAACATCTCTAAATCTTCAAGGATATGCACACTATCTTCCTTTTAGTGAGGTTCAAACGATATATTTATATGGCACTCAAAATATCCCCGCATGGTTTAAAAATATCAAACTGGAGCAAGAGTTCAGAGTTATGAAAAAGCCATTTTTTATTCACTTAGGATTAAAGAGCATACCATCAAATATAAAAGATTGGGAGATCGTAGTATCAACTCCTGAGAGGGCTATCTTGGAACTTCTTTACCAAGTAAAACCAGATGGACTTGGATTTGAATTTACAGCAGAGATATTTGAAGGATTGACGACACTTCGTCCAACACTACTAAGCGAACTTCTCAGTATTTGTGGCAACATAAGAGTAAAACGGCTTTTTCTTTTTTTAGCAAAATATTTTAACCACCCTTGGGTGAAACACATAAAAACAGATGATTTAGAACTGGGAACCGGAAGAATGCAGATTGTAAAAAACGGTGTCTTTGACAATGAGTTTTTGATAACCGTGCCAAAGAAGTACCATGCTAGATAAAACATCTATTTATTATCAACAAGTGCAGCTACTCCTCGAAGTGTTACCTTGCGTTTCCAAAGAGGATTGTTTTGCTCTAAAAGGCGGTACGGCTATCAATATGTTTGTCAGAGATATGCCAAGACTCTCAGTTGATATAGATCTCATGTATCTGCCTGTGGAAGATCGCCAAACTAGCCTTCAAAATATTGCTGATTCTTTTGAAAGAATAGCAAACGATATAGAATCATCAATACGAGAGAGCAAAGTACATAGGTTAGACCAAAGAGGAGATGAGGTACTTTCTAAACTCCAAATTGAAAAAAATGGTGTTCGAATCAAAATAGAAGCATCTCCGGTTATAAGAGGAACGGTAAGAGAACCAATGGTTTTAAGCGTATCTAAAAAAGTTGAAGAGGAATTTGGTTTTGCTGAAACAAAAGTAGTGCATTTAGATGATTTGTATGCAGGAAAATTGTGTGCAGCACTTGATCGCCAGCATCCTAGAGATTTTTTCGATGTAAGAGGACTACTTGACAATGAGGGCATAAGCGAAACCCTTATGGATGTTTTTATAGTGTATCTCATAAGTAGCAATCAACCTATCTCAAAACTGCTTAAACCAAATCTGATAGATTTGGAAAGAATTTACAAAGAACAGTTTGTAGGTATGCCAATAGAACCTATACCTTTGGAAGTGTTGGAAGAAACGAGAATTGAGCTGGTTAGTACAATTCATTCTAAACTCACTCAAAATCATCGTGATTTTTTGCTAGGGTTTAAAGAGGGACATCCTGATTGGAGTTTGCTTCCTTTTGATGGGATAGAAGAGCTCCCATCTGTAAAGTGGAAAATTCTCAATCTTGAGAAAATGCCAAAATCTAAAAAGCTTGAAGCTATACAAAAGTTAAAAGACACATTGCCTGACATATATCCGTCACTTTGATCCCAGATTTCGCTTCATGTCCGATTTGCTCCGTTTTTTGCAATATACTGCTCCTGCTTTTGCTTTTTTAGGGATTACCTTTCCGGTAAGCAACATGCCAGAGTTTGCACATATCTGGCATAACTTACTACTTATTTCACACTATTTGGAGATTCAAATTGCACAAGCTAGTTATGGTGTTAGTGTTATTGAAGTTATTCCAACACTAATCAATATCCTTTATTTCCTCCCTATTTGGATATTTGTGATGTATAGAATCAGGAGAGCTGTATGAGTTTTTTTGAAGTACTAAAGTTTGAATTTAAAAATATATTTACAAACATACCCATAGTCATGACCATCATAGGAGGAGTAATCCTTTACTCGTTTTTTTACCCTCAGCCCTACTCCAACGAAGTTGTAAAAACTCTCAAAGTTAGCGTTGTTGATTTAGATAAAAGTGAACTTTCAAGAAAAGTCATATTTTCACTAGGAGCTTCGCCAGAACTCAACATCGTAAGACAAGATACAAATCCAAATGATGCGAAAGAAGCACTTATAGAAAGTAAAATTAAAGGAATCATCATAATTCCTGCTCATTTCAAAAGAGACTTGGCTCTACATGTAAGCCCTACAATTGCCGTGGGAGCTGATGCAAACTACTTTTTGATATTTGGTAGTGTTGTTGAAGGAGCACTAAAAAGTATACTTACCGAATCTGCTAGCATAAAAGTTGGCAATTTGCTTGTAAAAAACACCCCTTTGAGTTCAGCAAAAAAAGAATACAAGCCTTATACTTTAAAAACTATAAATCTATTTAATCCTAACATGAGTTACACTTACTACATAATCCCCGCTGTTTTTATACTTATACTACAACAAACTATGCTAGTTGGTTTAGGAATTTTAGGTGGATTTTATAATGAAAGAAAAGAAAAATACGAAGCACCCATATGGATGAAAATCAGCTCAAGAGTACTCATCTTTGGTGTACTTTTTTCTACACATATGCTCTTTTACTTTGGCTTTTCATTTGATTTTTACCACATACCTCACTTGGCAAGTGCATATGATATGGTCAAATTTGGACTTCCTTTTATACTCTCTACTATCTTTTTAGGAATCTTTTTAGGTGGAATATTAAAATCGTAAGAAATTGCAACACCTATCGTACTTTTTACCTCTTTACCACTTGTTTTTAGTGCTGGATTTGTTTGGCCAAAAGAGGCAATTCCTGAGTTTATAACCTATCTTTCACTTCTATTTCCATGCACCCCTGCTATGCAAGGATTTTTAAAACTCAACCAAATTGGCGCAAATTTTGATAGTATCTTAGTTCAATACGGACTGCTTTGGTTACAAGTTGCACTTTATCTTTTGCTTGCCATTTTTGTTTTAAAGAAAAATAAGAAGGCTCTATAACAAATATATTATAGAGCCTTTTCTTTAAAATTTAAAAACTCTTTGAGATATTTAAGCCTACTTGCTTTCTATCATACTCATACATCTCAATATTTGAATTATTTTTTGTGTATGATGCGTTAAATGCAAGATTTGATTTAATTGATTCTATAAAGTATGATAAGTTAAGACCAACACTAGCCAAGCTATCATCTCTACTTTTATCATAAGCTACTTCTACACCCTTATAATCTGTATCACTTATAGAAGCTGATAAAAACATATTTAAATTTTTCATCAATGCTTTATAATATCCCAAATTTAGACCCATAGAACTATTGCTACTTGTTTCAGTTTTTGAATTCTCTCTTCCGATATATCCCCCAAAACTTATATAGCTTGATTGTCCTATAATATACCTTGTTGATGGTGAAAATGTTATAGTATTACTATGTTTATCAGATGCTTCATAATACTTTTTATCTTGTAAACTAAGTCCCATACTTATAGATAAGTTTTGCCCCATTTGATAGGTTACTTGTGGAGAAATACCTTTACTTATAGAATAATATCTTTTATCATGTCCTATCTTTTGAACACTCGCAATAATAGGAAAAGAGTATATAAGCTTATCATCTCTCCAAGTAGGTCCAACTGAAAATGAACTTGTAAGACTATCTAAATTATCATACTTATCATAATCTATCATATTTATATTCATGCTTGTTTGCAAAGTAAAGCTTTCAAATCTTTTCAAATATCCAAAATTTAGATTATATTTTTTAGCATAATCATCACTCTCTTGAGCACTACTACTTAAATTAAATGGTAAATTATACATCAAAACAGTATCAGTATCTGGTCCTGCATTGACATTGCTATCATATAAATATCCTATGCTTCCACCTATACTCCAAACTTTTGGAATGCCTCTATCAACTACTGCTAAAAATCTATCTATATTGTCTCCAACTTTTTTTGGTGGCAAAGTCTCTTTTACTTCTAAAAGTAACTCTTTTGCTCTTGTTAAATTTTTGACTTGATAATATGCTGATGCCAAATCTAGTTTTACTCTTACTGCCTTTTTATCTCGAGAAAGTAACTCTTCAAAATACTTTATAGCATTTTGAAAATCTCCTTTTTGCTTCGCCGTAGTTCCCAGTAAAAACAGAGTTTCATTGTCAAAATCCCCTTTTTTATAAGAAGATTGTAGTAACTCATAGGCCTTATTTGGGTTCTTTGAATTTAAAAACCCTATAGCTTCTTTATTGGTCTCTTTTATAGTCGCTGAGAAAAGTAAAGTTGATGTTAGTATTGATATTGTTATTAGTTTTTTCATGTTTTTCATGCCTATCTTTCTCCTGCAAATGTGCCAGAGGCATAATTATTATTTGTATTTGAAACCTTCCAAGTACCACCAA
Organism: uncultured Campylobacterales bacterium; assembly: GCA_964650375.1. Classification (GTDB taxonomy): domain Bacteria; phylum Campylobacterota; class Campylobacteria; order Campylobacterales; family Sulfurospirillaceae; genus JAADIZ01. The sequence goes on from CAZYTB010000134.1 coordinate 5,916, forward strand.
CTTCTTCAGCATTTTGACCATAAAAACTTCCATTAATTTGATTATTATAGCTTGCACCAGCTGGAACAATATTTGTTTGAAGTGGAGCTATATTATCTCCTATCAATCTCCCTGTAAAAGCTCGACTATTTCTATCAATTTGCATATTGTCCATAGTGGCTGTTGCAAATGTTGAATTGTCTTGTTTTATAAGATTTAAAGTACCTGTGACTACAGAAT
>CAZYTB010000135.1:0-6096 GCA_964650375.1 uncultured Campylobacterales bacterium
TCAAATGTTGGAAGATATGGAATTGGTCCTTTTATTTGAGGATCTAGTTTTACTGCAATTGCAAGTTTAGCATCGCCATTTGTTATAGATACCATGCCACCATCTTTTAAATTATTTGTTTCTAAAAAATCACTAGAAGCATAAAGTGCACCTGCCTCATTTAGCTGATGGGCCTTATTTGTAAAAGGACTGAACTGCATCACTGGATTGGCAAGATAAACCAAAGTGCTATCTTTAAAATCTATATCTTGTATTTCTTCTACTTCGTCTTTACATGTATGGCTTTTTTCTTCTAGCAAATAACCTCTATTTTCAAATCCTGAATTTTCAAATTCATTTGGCAATTCGTCGAATTCTTTTTCTATAAAGCCTTCTATATTTCCGAGTTCTTTTGTGTAATCTATAGTGTTTTGGGATATAAATCCTAAAGTATTTGCCAAATCATTCAAACAGTACCCATTAAATGGAATTGCCACATTTGTTGGAACTACTCTTTTATTCATTGATGTAAATGTTCCCTCTTGCTGATTTAAAGCTGGCATATCCAAGTCTCCATCACCAAGCGCACTTATCGTAAAGTCACCTTTTACATTATAAGCAAAGACTTTTTCACCCTCTTTCTCATCTAAATCACAAATCAAAGCAACACCCAAAGTATTTGTTTTTGATGGAATAATAAGTACATCAAAAGAAGAAAATCTTTGAATCAAACCTAAAAGTTTAGCTAGATTTTGTGCTCTTTTATGATTATATAAATCTTCACCGGCGATTAGAGTAAATTTATCTTTTTTGGCTAAGAGTTTTTCCAAGTTTGTGCTAAAATCATCACCAATTCCAATTTTATCAAAAAGAGTGTTACGGATAACTTCTATATCTTTTTCCACATTTTTGCTTATTGTCCTAACAACTTCTTTGTCCTCTCCGCTTTCCTCATCTCTAACTTTTTCTTTCACTTCTTCTTTTACAACTTCAGTGACTGTCTTTTTTTCTTTTTTGTGAAAACTTTCTATATAACTTACTGTTTCTTTTGGAAGTTTACTTTTATCGGCAAACAAATCCAGTAAAAGATATAAAATACTCTCCTCAGTTCCAACTTCGTGATTAATGCTAAAAAGATTTTTAGAATATCCCTCAACAGTAGTATCTTTTATCGGGTGAAAATAAAGACCTGCTCCTTTATGCATGGTTAAACTATTGTTAACCACAAATCCCACATTTGGGTTATCTGTTTTAAAAGCTGAGCCTACGCTTACTACAAAATTACTATCTTGAATTTTCTTTAAATCCGCGGAATACAAAAACTCTCCACTTGTTTCTCTAAAGTTATTTAAAAACTTTTTATATGCAAAAGCATCTGTATTTACGAGTTTAAATCCGAATTTTTCTTTTAACTTTTGAAGAATTAATGCTTCTTCATTGGTTATAAAACTATCAAATTTTATAGTATCCGCATTCTCTTGCAAAAAATTTACTGCTTTTTTATAAGCTTTTTTGTTTTTTGTTTTAACTTCATTTTGAAAGTCATATCCATATCTAATTCCACCATGTAAAGGTGCAAAATTAAAATCACTGCTTACCCTGTAGATGCGTGGATTGTGGTTTTTTATGCTTGTATGTTTTATATCATAATATATAAGTGAACAGTCGCTGCTGTGAGGATTTGCTGCTGGAATTTTTGTCAATTCCCAAGCATTTGAAGTGTATTTGAAATCGCTTCCAACCAATGCTCCAACAGGGCACACTGCAGTACATTCACCGCAATTTGTACAATCTAGTGTATCTGCTCCACTTGCGACACCAATCAAAGATTTTTGTAATTTATTCCACATAGCATACGCGTCTTTTGGTGTGCTGTCTTTCCATTCTTTAGGTAAAATATCTCCACCTCTTGGAACGGTTTTAAGTGCTGCGTCACCTATCATGTCTTTGCACACCTTAACACATCTCTCGCAAACAATACATAAAGATGATTCATACTGAATAAAACCCCAATCATGTAGTGGTCTACTTGTGTCTGCAATAGAGAAGTTTTGTGATTTTACCCCCATATCTAGAGTATAATTTTGCAATTCACACTCTCCGCTTTGATCACAAACACCACATTCTAAAGGATGATTTAAGTCATATACTTCCATGATAGCTTTTCGCTCAATCTCTATCTCTTCATTCTTACTTATGACATTCATTCCCTCTTTTGCTTTTGCATTGCAGGAGTATGCTCTTTTTCCATCAATCTCAACCAAACACAATCTACAAGCTAATGTTGGAGAGCAATTAGTTAAATAACACATAGCAGGTATGAAAACATTATTTCTTCTGGCTATTTGAAGTATATATTCACCCTCTTGTGCTTTGTATTTAGTTCCATCAATAGTTACTGTAATATCACTCATTAATTTTCTCGCTTAATAATTTTTGCTATCTTATAGTAATACGACCCATCACCATTTGTACTTGGCATTAGTGCAACGGTGCCCTTTAGTTCTTTATCCAATACAAATTTTCTTGGATATTCACCAGATTCTGTTATCACAAACACTTCTTGTTCATCATTTATTTTTGCAGCCGTCATAAATTGGGAAGATCCCATAAGAAACTCTTCCTCTTCTTCATCAACACTTGGGCAAGAATAAACAACAGAACCATCAAAACTATGCAATTCGCCTATATTTTCTAACTCAGAATTTTCAATTTCATCTTGTACAATATCTTCATTTATTGTGTAAATTTTAAAATTACCAAATTTAACAAGTAAACTTATCAATTTTGCTAAATTATATTTTCGAGGATGATTAAAGAGGTCATAACCTAAAACCAAGACAGGATTTTTTGCTTTTTTATAAAGCTCAACTATTTCCTCAATCTCTTCTTCTCCCACATTACACTCAGCGCTCAAGTATCCCTCATCTAAATTATCAAAAAAATCTTTTGTTTTGCTATCTATATTTTTGTTTGACAAAATTTCTTTTGTAAAAATTGCAACTACACCCTCTTCAGAACCTGCTTCATATCTGCTTTGGATTTGCGAGATATTTGACATCTTTTTATCTTCTATCACACTTAAATATACAATATTTTTTTTATGCTCAAGAGACGAAAACAGTTCAGCATCACGAGATGGCATCATCCCGATAACCAATATGAAATCACTTTCTAAATCATCTATAAAGCAATCTTTATTGTTTACTTGCAAAAGTGATAAAAACTTATCTTTCAATATTCACTCCTGCAACCTTTTTTTAACAACAATAGTCCAATCTGCTTCATTGAATTTTAATGAATTCATTAGTTCATGTCCTGCTTTTTTTATGACATCAGCGCTTTTTTGAATAGGGGTAAAATCTCCGATTTCAAACATAAATATAGAAACTTCATCAACCTTTGTTTCATCTATAATTTCTAACATCCTATCATAAAAATTATCACCCAAGTTTCTTAAATCATATCTTTGCATTTTTACTCCTATCTATCTATTTCGCCAAAGACTATATTTGTATTTCCGATGATTGTTGTAACATCGGCCAAATAATATCCTGGAAGCAATTCTTGCAAAATGCTTGTATGCCAAAAACTAGGAGCCCTAAGCTTTAACCTATAAGGATAAGCTCCGCCTTGAGAATTTATATAAAAACCAAGTTCTCCTTTTGGAGATTCAGTAGCAACATAAACTTCACCCACAGGAGGTCGCATACCTTGTGTGACTAAAACAAAATGCTGCATCAAAGAGTAGTTTTGTGTCATTATCTGCTCTTTTGGAGCTGAGATATACTTAGGCGAGTGAGCCATAATCTCTGGTTCACTTTTATAATACATCGGAATTACTTGCTTAATAATTCTAATACTTTGTCTCATCTCTTCCATGTAAAGTTTATATCTTCCATAACTATCAAATGTGTCACTAACAGGCACATCAAATTCAACCTCATCATACAATTCATAAGGCTCCTCTTTTCTTATGTCCCAAGCAATTCCACTTCCTCTAAGCATCGGGCCACTACATCCCCAAGTTTGTGCCATCTGAGCAGATATTACACCCACATCTTCTAATCTCATTTTCCAGATACGATTTTGATCCAACAATCCTTCATAATCTGCTATATCACTTGGTAATTTTTCTATAAATTTACTAAGATTTGTTATCCAATTTTCTGGAAGATCTAGTGGAACTCCACCAATTCTAACTGAAGAATGCGTGAGTCTAGCCCCACAATATGCTTCTATTAAATCCATGGCATATTCTCTTTCTCTAAAAGCATACAAGAAAATTGTCATAGCGCCAACATCAAGAGCATGGGTAGCCAACCAAAACAAGTGAGAAGTTATGCGATTCAGTTCAAGCAACATCATTCTTATGGTTTTTGCACGACGCGGCACTTCAAGTCCTATTAATGTCTCAACTGCAAGTGCAAAGCCATAATTATTTGAAGTGGCAGCTATATAGTCCATCCTGTCTGTTGTTGGAAGAAACTCATTATAAATCATGTTTTCAGCCATCTTTTCCATACCACGATGGAGATAACCAACATCTGGAGTTGCTTTAGTTACTTTTTCACCATCTAACTCTAGTATAAGACGCAACTGTCCGTGAGAACTAGGGTGTTGTGGACCAAAATTGATAATCATATGATTATCGTCTCTTTCAAAAACTAAATTTTCGAAAAATGGTTGTAGTCTATTTACCTTTTGCATGCTTATGGTCTCTCTTTCAAGATTTTACTTTCCGATTTTTTCAATTTTTTAATTAAGAAAACTCCACCTTCTTCTTGATAATCTGTTTTTACTATCTCAGCTGAAGGCTCGGCTCCAAAATCAACTTCGTGGTGAATTCTTGAAAACTTATAAGTATCATCTTCATCGATTCTGCTGCTATCTCGGTTTTCTGGTCCTATTATATCTCTATATTCTTTACCAAAAATCTTATCTATTTCATACCAACTAGCTTCTTCATCACCATGAAGTGGGTAAGTCTTAAGCAAAGGATGTCCATACCAATCATCTGGCATTAAAATTCTTTTCATATATGGGTGACCTGTTATTATCACACCAAACATATCGTACATTTCTCGCTCAGCCCAATCTGCGCTTTTATATATATTTGAGACTGTTTTGATTTCTCTTTTTTGTTTTATAAAAAACTTTATTCTCATTCTTTTTCGCTTTGTTGTAGAAAGCATTTGATAAAAAATTTCAAATTCTCCATTCTTAGCTAACCAATCTATAGCGCTTAGTTCACTTAAAAAATTGTATTGTAATTTATATTTTAAAAATGTCAAAACTTCGACATTATCATTTGCATTTATATAAACTACTAATTGACCTCTTTGAATATAGGCTTCTTTTATATCAAAATTTTCTTTTAATTCTTTTACATCGTTGGCAAATATCTCATCACTTGAAATATCTTCTTTAGGAACTTGAGGAGCTACCCAAAAACGATCCGTATAATACGGTTTTGGCTGTACATCTTTCTTGTCTTGATAGGTTCTCATTTAACTGTCTCCTTTTTACCGAGCAAAGCTTGGCAAAAATTCCTCGAACTTTTGCTTCTACCTTGTAGAGAGATGCAATCAATTTTTTGATTATTATTTATGTGTGATTGTTTCATACTATACCAACCTCTTAGGTTTTAATTTTTTAGATGCACTCTCTTTTCTTATCTTTTTTTGTAGAAGCATAAGTGCATATTGCAAAGTTTCAGGACGAGGTGCACAACCTGGTAGATAAATATCTACCGGGATTATCCGATCAGCTCCTTGTACAGTCGCATAGGTGTTAAACATTCCTCCTGTATTGGCGCAACTTCCCATACTTATCACCCACTTTGGCTCAGTCATCTGATCATATAATCTTCTCATAAATGGTGAATGTTTTTTTGTGAGAGTTCCTGCGATTATCAATACATCTGATTGTCTAGGGCTTGCTCTAAAAATTGTTCCAAATCGGTCAAAGTCATATCTACTCGCACCCGCTGCCATCATCTCAATAGCGCAACATGCTAATCCATAAGTCATAGGCCATAGTGAGTTACTTCGTCCCCACTGAACTAATTTATCTACCGTAGTAAGCGCCACAGGAAGTCCTGCTTCGCTTAAATAA
>CAZYTB010000136.1:0-5981 GCA_964650375.1 uncultured Campylobacterales bacterium
GATGATGGGGTTAAGGTTAATTATTGTAAATTTAAAGATATACTTTATCCTATAACGGGGCTTTGTAAATGAGTGAATACACACCTCCTTTCACTATAACAAATAAAATTTTAAATTTAGTAAGCCAAATCACGGAGTGTATCACTAAATTAGAGATATTAGAACCAAAATCGATATCACCAACACTTAGAAAAGTAAATAAAATTAAAACCATTACAGGTACACTTGAGATAGAGGGAAACAGTTTGGGCATAGAAAAAGTTACAGCTATACTGGAAGGTAAAAAAGTTTTAGGAACACAAAAAGAGATAGCAGAAGTGAAAGGTACCATAAAAGTTTATGATGAGTTAGAAAATTTTGATTATAAAAATATAGATGATATTTTGTTAGCGCATAAAATGTTAATGGGCGATATACTAACTAAAGCCGGAACATTTAGAGTTAGCGATGTGGGTGTTGGTAGCAGTGGTGGTGTAGTGCATGTTGCACCTCCATCAAGTCAAGTTCCAAATTTGATGTATAATCTTTTTGGTTGGCTAGAAAGTTCAGACATCCATCCCCTTATAAAAAGCTCAGTTTTTCATTATGAGTTTGAGTTCATCCATCCTTTCATAGATGGCAATGGCCGCATAGGCAGACTTTGGCAAAGTCTTATACTCTATGAGTGGAAAACTATCTTTACCGGCATACCTGTTGAGAGTGTTGTAAGAGATGCTCAAGAAGCGTATTATGAAGCTTTGGAAAAATCTGGAAGTTTAGGTGAGAGTACACCATTTATAGAGTTTATGTTGGAAGCTATATTGCTAACTTGTAATAAAGTTTTGATTAAAGGTAAAAATGTCCCTTTAAATGTACCAAAAAATGTCCCTTTAAAACGCTTAGATCAGATTATTCGTTTTATAAAAGAAAATAAGGATGTGACGATCGAGCAATTAGCACCTATGTGTGGTGTGAGTGCTAAGACAATTAAGCGTGATATTGCCAAGTTAAAAGAGATGAACAAGATTCAGAGAATGGGAAGTTTAAAGAGTGGATACTGGGAGATTATAGATGAGTGAGTTAAGGATGGTGTTGCAGTGATAGATATACAACAGAGATTAAAAACAATCTTCCAAAAAGAGAGATTGGTATTTTGGTATGATGATAATGGTGCTTTAAAAAATGAGTTTGAAGCAATAGAGTTAGATGATGTAACTAAACTTGTTATAGATAACAATGAGTTTGGTATAAAAAGAGAGGTTTTGTCTCTTCAACCTAAAGAGAAGTTTCTTATATACTCACCAAATAAAGCACCACAAGATGAAGACAACTGGCTACTTGATTTGAACATCGCTAATTATATGTTTAGTGCCGATAAAATAAGTCTGGTATTACAAAATCTCGGTCTTGATGTAAGTTTCAAAGAGTTTGCAAGTAAGTTTGACAAGTTTTTCAACTCTAAAACCCGTCTGCAAACTCTAAAAGATTTACTTAGCGACAAAGAAAACAGTGACACCATAGCACTCAAAATAATGGCTATAAGCATAGGTTGTGATGACAATATAGACAGTATTATGCTAAAACTGTTCTCCAGTGATAAGCACTTTGAAACCTTGCGTAAATATAGCCTTACAGAGGAGTTTTTCAGAGCTGTTAAAACTAAATACTCTTATGATGGAGATAGTTTTAAAGACCTACTTTACAAACTCTTTCAAAACCATTTTTACTATGCACTTGATAAGGCTAAATGCACTCTAAACTCTGATGCAAGACTGTTTGTTAAGCGATGGATGGACAGTAGCAGGCACAAAGAGAGTTTTGAAACGGTCTCAAAAGAGATAAGTGATGAGTTAAATATCAACAACATTATAATGAATATAGATACTTCAAAAGTAATCTACTGCGATACTTACGAGAAGTGCGATCAAGTAGTCATATCTCATTTGCTTGATAAGTTAGGTAACGATAGTATCAACTCTGTTGAGATAACTAAAATCATCAACATTAGAGAGCATGCATTTTGGTTTGAAAACTATAAAAATATCTATAAAGCACTACTAAGTGCTTCACTGCTCTTTGACTTTGTAAAAGATACAAAGCTAACTATGAGTAGTTTTCAAGATGGGATACAAGAGTATTCTTCTCATTGGTACAAGGCAGATATGTATTATAGAGATTACTCTGTATATTCAAGCAAAGCTGAACACCTTGAACTGTTAAAGCCACTAAATTCTAAAATAGAAGATATCTACCTAAACTCTTATCTAAGAGAGTTAAATGATAATTGGCAAGGTTTTGCTGAGACTTACACTTTTGATACGCCTATACTGCATCAGCGACAGTTTTACAAAACAAAAGTTGAGCCATACCTACAAAAGAAAAATAAAGTCTTTGTAATCATCTCCGATGCCTTGCGTTATGAGTGTGGAGTAGAACTCACTTCACAGATACTGGCTGAAAATAAAAAGAAAGATAGATTTAGTGCTACATGTAAAGCTATGTTAAGCTCACTGCCTTCATATACACAGCTTGGAATGGCTTCTTTGCTTCCTCACAAAAAACTTACTCTCAAAGATAAAAATGACATCGTATTTGTGGACAACAAGAGTTCATCCGGAGTAGCAAACAGAGATAAAATACTAAAATCTTATGATGAAAATGCGATGGCTGTTGGCTATGAAGATTTTCTAAGATACAAAAGAGATGAAGGCAGAGAGTTGGTGAAAAATGCAAGTGTGGTCTATATCTACCACGATGAGATCGATAAGATGGGAGAGAAGAACGAGATAAAAACATTTGATGCTGTGCAAAGTACATTTCTTAGCATCATCAAGATTATAAAACAGATCTCCAACTTCAATGGCTCAAATATGCTAATCACAAGTGATCACGGTTTTCTTTATACCAACCAAGTGACCCTTGATAGTGAGTTTTGTAAAGTTAAAGTGCAAGATGTCGTAAAATCTAACAGAAGATTTATCATAGGTAAAAATTTAGAGAGTGGCATTTGTGTTCACAAATACAGCGGTGTTGATTTGGGCATAGACGGAGACAACGAATACCTCATACCAAAATCCATCAATAAAATCAGAGTTCAAGGTGGTGGAAATCGTTTCGTACACGGTGGAGCATCTCTCCAAGAGCTGGTTATACCACTTATAGAGGTCAATGTAAGAAAAAGCAAGTCATCAAATATCCGAAATGTAAATGTAGATATCATACCTATCAGAAATATATCTACAAACAGGGTCAATGTATCTCTATATCAATCAGAAGTGGTAGATGACAAAATCAGACCGATAACACTAAAAATCTCTTTTGAAAGTCTCGATGGAATAACTCTTTCTGATGAGTTCAAACATACATTTGATTCTGTTGAGAAGTATGATACTAACAGAGAGACAAAGTTCAAATTAACATTTAAACAAGAGATAAATCAATATAATAACAAAACTATAAAATTAGTTACCAAAAAAGTGTTAGAAGATAGTAGCGAGACTCCGATATATAAAACAATGGAAGCGAGATTGTCGCTTTCATTTTTCAATGACTTTGATGATGACTTTTGAAAAATATAAAAAATTCATAATAAGGATTTTAAAGATGCCCGGGATGTTTAAAGATAAAAAAGAAGGAAAACAAAAAGAAGAGAAGCCACAAGTTGAAGATGAATTTGACAAACATTTGAACGACAAAATAAATAGAGAATTTATAGGTAAAGTGGTCAGAAAGGACTTAACCAAAAGCATAAAAGAGGGTGCAAATGTGCCTATATATGTATTGGAATATCTTCTTGGGATGTATTGTGCTACAAGTGATGAAGAGCAGATACAAGATGGGGTTAACAATGTCAAAAATATTTTAGCAAAAAATTATGTCAGACCTGATGAAAAAGAGATCATAAAATCCAAGATAAAAGAGAAAGGCAGATATAAAATCATAGATAAAGTATCTGTAAAGTTAAATGATAAAGATGATACTTATGAGGCTGAATTTAGCAATCTTGGAATCAATAAGATAATCATAAACAGTGATTATGTCAAAAAGTATCAAAAGCTTTTGGCTGGTGGTATATGGGTCATAGTTACTCTTGAATACTACTTTGATGAAAACGCAAAAGGTGCAAGTCCTTTTCATATACAGGATTTAAAACCTATACAAATGCCAAATATGAATATGGAAGAGTTTATAGCAAGTAGAGTTAAATTTGATAACTCCGAGTGGATGGATCTTATCATACGAAGTTTTGGGATGGAGCCTACGAATTTTGAAGAAAAAGTAAAATGGCACTTGCTTACCCGTTTGATACCCTTTGTGGAAAATAATTATAACATGTGCGAATTGGGACCAAGAGGAACTGGAAAAAGTTTTGTATATAAAGAGATTTCACCAAACTCTATACTTATAAGTGGTGGTCAAACTACTGTAGCTAACCTGTTTTATAATATGAGTAGCAAAACCGTGGGACTTGTTGGAAATTGGGATGTTGTAGCATTTGATGAAGTTGCCGGTATCAGGTTTAAAGACAAAGGTGGCATTCAAATCATGAAAGACTATATGGAAAGTGGCAGTTTTGCAAGAGGAAAAGAGCAAAAACAAGCCAAAGCATCTTTTGTATTTGTTGGTAACATCAATGGAAACATAGAAAATATAGTAAAAACTTCGCACTTACTTTCGCCATTTCCAAAAGAGATGATAGATACTGCGTTTTTTGATAGATTTCACAATTATCTACCTGGATGGGAGATACCCAAGATGAGACCTGAATTTTTCACAAATGAGTATGGCTTTATCACGGATTTTATGTCTGAATGGATGAGGGAATTGCAAAAATTTAACTTTTCAAATGCTATAGATAAATATTTTAGGTTAGGCCATGATCTAAATCAAAGAGATAGCCGCGCTGTTAAAAAGACAGTAAGTGGACTGTTAAAACTCATGCATCCTGATGGAAATTTTACGAAAGAAGATATTAGAGTTGTTCTAGAGTATGCACTTGTAGGCAGAAGAAGGATAAAAGAGCAACTCAAAAAGATAGGTGGTATGGAGTTTTATGATGTTAACTTTTCATATATTGACATAGAAGATGATAGTGAGATAAGAGTAGCAGTTCCTGAGAGTGGTGGAAATCGTATCATTCCTGATGGAGAACTTCCAAGTGGCTCACTTTACACCGTATCAACCAATCCTGATAATGGACACAAAGGATTATTTAGACTGGATCTACAAGTCATGGCTGGTAATGGAAAACTAGATCATACAGGCTTTAGCGGAACAGCCATAAAAGAAGAAATCAAAGAAGCTACAAACTACATACAGGCAAATCTGCATAGAATATCGCTAAATGCAAAATTCAAAGATTATGGCTATCATTTAAAAGCTACGGATTTAAACGGGATTGGCAAATGTGAAAATATGGAACTTGCTATGTTTATATCTTTATGTAGTGGGATACTGGAAAAACCACTTTTATCGCAAATGGTAGTTCTTGGAAGCATGAGCATAGGCGGAACGATCATAGGAACCGAAAGCCTACCGGATGCCTTGCAAATAGCAAATGACAGCGGAGCCAAAAAAATACTACTACCGGCTATCGATATGTCTCAAATGGTAAAAGTTCCACCAAAATTGATGAGCAAATTTCAACTTATCATATATGATGACCCCATAGAAGCCGTATTTAAAGCTGTTGGAGTCGAGTAATTTGGTGATTTTTAAAGGATGATTTACGGTTATTATATCTGCTCTAACAGTGTAGCGGTGCTTAAGTCATCCAGAAATTTTTAGATAAAAATGGACCATTAAGTTTAAAAAATAAGCTAAATTAATTTCACAAAGATGCTAAATTACTCCTTTTATCCACTTTGCTTTCATCCCCAAACAATCCCCCACCAGATAGCCCATAAACCCTTTCCCTATAAGCTGCAACGCTTTTATTTAGATTCTTAATTGTCAAATGCAACTATAAAAAGAAAGACTAAATCTAAAGGTTCATTCCCTAC
>CAZYTB010000137.1:0-5935 GCA_964650375.1 uncultured Campylobacterales bacterium
AGTACTTGTTCATAATGCATTAAAATATCAACAAGCTGCTCTTGTAGATGATCGGCAATATAGCTAATAGCTTCAAGATCACCTGAGGAAGCCTCATCCTGCAATTCCTCAATCTCATCAAGCAAAATTCTTAACGTATCACCCTGAATTAAAACTCCTGGAAAATTTCGATCAGAGTGCTTTGCTATTACCGCATTACTTACTGAACTCAAAAGGTCTATTTTCTGTTTCACATCCATAACCTACTGCGGATGAAAAATTGCATGAGGTTTTGTTGTGTCCACTGAACCTCTAAAAATATCCTGATTATTCTGTGCTCCAGTGCGAACGTCTTTGCTGCCAGGCAGTGATCTAGATAAATTATTTCGAGTCTTACTATTTGCGTTGACGACAAAATCGTAATCAGAATTCGAGCGAAGTGCTTTATTCGGATTGACCCTACTACCAACTACCCCAATATCTTGACCAGAACGGTTAGCTGCATTTTGAATTCGTTTTATTTCTCCTAGTGACAACTTGTCCAATGTCCCACCGCCTCCAATTGACGGTGTTCTCTTTGTAACACTCCTCTTAACCTGTTTATTAAGTACAAGCTTAGTACCTGCCTTCACCAGCCCCTTGGTGCTAGCAGGTATACCAGTATAGTGTTCAATCAGTGCGCCACCAGCCTCTTTTACTATCCAAACGACAACAGGGATGAGAAAAGGTAGCCGGCCATCCGGGTCCACATATCGATAAGGGTTATTATTAGCATAAGCATAACGGTTAAAACTCTCCGGGCTATCCTCAATAAACCCAACAGGATCAAAGCCCATAAAGCGGCCTACCACCGGATCGTAGTAGCGTGCCCCCATGTAGACCAGGCCAAGCCCATCTTCACTGCGGTGGCCGGTGTAACCGAGCTTGGCTTCAGAAAGCGTGGCGTCACTATAACGCTTTTCTCCATAGGGCCAGTAGCGCTCATCGACTACTCGAGTTCCATCTTTGTCACTGGCTGCAACGGGCGAACCAATTGCATCGTTATGGATGTAGGTGATTTTAATCGACTCTGCCGAAACTGATGTTTGAAATATCAACAGCGCCAACAGTACTAATAATTTGTTAAAAATCTTCATAACAGTTCCTTTATCAGGTAAACCTATGCCCTGCGTTTTTAATCCAATATCAGATTAATAATGGGTATTAACGCAGCGATGTTAAAGTTGGGATCTGTCCCTTGGGCGACCTCATCACCGTCACTAACGCCATCGCCATCTGTGTCTGCTCTGTTTGCAGCTGTACCGATAGAGTATTCGGTGATATTAGATAAACCATCCTGATCGTTATCAGCATCTGCATCATTTACGTGCAAATTGAGCCCGTACTGGTATTCATAACCATCTGTCATGCCATCGTTGTCAGTATCTGCATCACTTAAATCTGAACCAATGTTATATTCGGTAATATTATTCAATCCGTCGCCATCAAAATCGGTATATTTATCGGCATCACTGGTTGGGTCTAAGCCATGTTGTAGCTCTATACAATCGGGTATGCCATCGCCGTCACTGTCTGTAGCATTTGACGAACATTTTTCTACTTTGGCAATTAGATTATTGCCGACACGAATATAGCCAGTTCCTGTAACGTCATTTTCTTCGTAAAGCAACTGTCCCTGGAGATTGTATATAGTAACCGTATGCTTGCCCTCTTTGGTTTGCAGTGCAAGCATTCCGTTAGCATCGTATTGGTTCTCAATATTGTCGGTGGGTACGTTCACCATATGAGAGGCCTCGTCATAGACAAATTGGTTCCGACCATTATCGGTAACATTACCGTTAGCATCGTAGGTAAAATCGTGATACGAACCTGCGACAGCATCCAGGCGATTACGACTATCGTATTGATGATTGAGCTTGTGATTTGCCAGGTTCATAAAATCAATATTGCCTTGAGCATCGTAACCGATGGCAGTGCTGCCCATTACCTTTATCAGACGACCGAGACCATCATACCCCAAGCCAGGTGTTGCGCCGACCGTTGGAAACCCAGCCAATGAGTTAATACCGTCGGTAATTGAAGTAGTGTTGCTGGCACCATCGTAACCATAGTTCAGGTTAACCAGACTTTTTGATGTAATAACAGAGCTTATACGACGCCTGTTGTCTTGCCCATAGTTAGTGGTGACGCCATTTCCATAGGTTATATCAGAGAGTGCGCCATTTGGATAATAGTCTAGTAATGGTGCGATACTGTCAGTACCGTTAAGAGTTAAGCTTTGAGGCCGACCTAGGTCATCGGGGGATAGGGCAAGTATTAAATCATTTGGATACTCTATTTGCTTTACAACATCTTTATTGTTTAGCGTATATGCTATTACAAATACTTTCTTAATTGACCCGCTAATAACGAGTGTTTCACGCTTTAAAATATTGTTGTCTGTATAGTCATAGTCCCAGCTAAAGATGCCCTTGTTGGCATCTTTTATGTTTCCTCTGGCTGTGTATTCATAGTCGACATCTGGCGTGAATGGATCTGCGTAATTGATGTGATCGACTCGATTGAAGCTGTCATATACGTAATTGGTGACTGCTCCGCTCGAACCAATCCGGCGCCAGATCATATTGCCTTCGTTATCCCGACCGAAATAGACACCTTGGTCAGCATTTGTCCCCAGTTCGGGGTGGCTTATACTGGTTAAATAGTAGTTAGTATTATAGCCATAGTCCCTCACAATGCCATTTCTGGAGATGTAATCAATATTGCCTAATTTGTCGTGTGCAATATTTATAGTGACACTTTCTGGCGCTTGAATTTTAGTAAGTGTTTTTTCATCAGGGTTACCGTAGGAGCGATATGTTTTGGTTGTAAAGTGCCCCCTTTCGTTTGTTTCTTTAATCCGATTTCCTGAAAGATGTTCGTAGCGAACAAATGACCCGTCTGCAGTATGGGTAATGCGCTCGACTCTATTCAATACATCGTAGCTATAACTTTCACCTTGAGTGCTAGAGTTTGGATAATATTCATATGTCATTCTACCTAACGCATCGTATTTAAACTTACGTGATACACCTTCAGCAGATTCAAGGATAGGGCGCCCCAAGCCATCATAATCAGTGACTGCCTGATATGAGCCACGATCAATAGTGCGCTTTTTACCACTTCCTAACCAGGTTACATCTATGTTTGCATCGGTCGTGCTAGGCGTGGTGATATAGGTAATTCTGTTCAAGTTATCGTAAAGATACGAAGTTGTTTTATTGCCTATTGTCTCTGAAGCTATTGTGCCTGTACTATTTACAACACGAGTAATGGAACGGTAGTCTTTCCCCACCACACCACGCGCTTCAAGTCGCGGGGTGCCTCTCTTATAGTTATCGTAATATGTAGTAATATCACGTGGCGTTGTTAGCTCTGAAATATTACCTTGTGTATCATATTTGTACTGGGTAAGGGCACCATAGCGATTGATACTTTTCAGATTACCGTTTGCATAGTAGGCCCTGTCGATTACTCCTGAAACGCCATCAATGGTTTTGGTGTCTACGAGATGTATGATCCAAGGTGTGGTTTTAGCTATATAGGTATATCTAGTGACCTTCTGGTTGCTTCCATTCTGCTCAGTGACAGTTTCTGGGTTGCCATATGAATCATCATAGTTTGAATATATTGTGGTATATGTGGTGCCATCTCTTGTAATGGTCTGGCTCGAGAGCCGTGGAATAGATGTAACCTGATCGACGATATTCCGACGCGGGTGGTACTCATTTTGCGTCGAAATCTGGTCTGCCTCCCATACATACGATTCTGTTTGAACAAGCGTATTGCCTAAATTATAGGATTTTTTCTCTTTTATCGAACCAATCCGCCAAGCATTTCCATTTCCTGACTGCCTCGCACCATAATGTTTGTATATATGTTTTCCACCGGGAAAATTAACAGTCGTCTGATCATAAGATGTTCCGTTACTAGGAGTGTAAACATAAGACCATGTTCCAGATTGCACCCCACCACCACTTACTACTTTTGAATTGAGAGCTGTCGTAAGAATTGAAGAAACAAGTGTACTATCAAAATTGGTGTGCTCGTAGCCGTATCTTGTGGTAGTGCCACCGGGGCTTGTCATGGTATTTAATGAGTTTAGCCCAGCTTCGTTCCCTGTCTCATAATATGTATGGTGCCAGCTATTCCCCGTGGGTGGGATAACGTATTCCAGGTAATATTCATCTGTGACGACTACAGAGTTAGTTGTAGTGGTTGTGATTGAAGAGCTACCGCTAAGACTGCTAAGACCGCCAATACCACCAATACCACCAATACCACCAATACCACCCCCAGAATTATTACACTCAAATCCGCCCAACGGCCCGTCGCAGCTAGGCTCGCAGTTTGGTCCGGCCAACGGCCCGTCGCAACTAGGCTCGCAGTTTGGTCCGCCCAACGGCCCATCGCAACTAGGCTCGCAGTTTGGTCCACCCAACGGCCCGTCGCATGTTTCACTGCCGCCCCCTTTACCTCCTGAACCAGTGCCACCTGTTACAACATTTTTGTACTTATAGGTCCACGCTTGCCCATTAGCTACAATTTTATCAATCCTTGCACCCCACGAATCTTCTTCATGATAAGTAAATGTGACAATGGGAGAAGTGGGAGACTCTCTTGTGTATATATTTTTTATGATGCTGTGTTGGGCATTGGGTGAGCTACTATATTGGATATTAATGTAATTACCATTAGGGTCTTCAATTCTTGTTGCGCTCCACGCAGAAACTCCACCAACTAGACCAAATTTCGCAAAAATATATTTAATACCGCTGGGAGAGATCACCTCTAAGCCACCCCCCGCCGTTGAAGGCCGGCATTTGCCGATCCAGCGTTGCTTTGTGATAAAGGCATAATCGCTGCTATTAGAGTTTATAAGAACTTGCCTGGTTCCGTCTTGCAACTCCAAAACGGGGTTATCTTTTGAAGATACGTTGCCCGACTTACAACCATCAACAGTGCTAGATGTAAGAAAGCCGTCATAATAAACACGGCCAAAGTGAACATCCCAGCCAACACCTAATAGCGATCTGCCAGGCAAGTATGGATAACCAAGAATGCCTGCTTGGCCTTGAAGGGAACGGTATGTCCTATTGATTACAACATCCATTCCCCCATTGCCAGGCACCACAATATCGGTAAATTGAAGAGATAGACCACCCCCAAATGGATCGATTACCTCAGACATTTCTCCGACCTGATATTCTCGAAACGGATTGATTCCAGGTTCAGCGTAATAATCTGGGATATTTGAGGCATTAGCTTGTTGTAATGCTATAAATATATTGATGAAAAGCAGGACTATTACTTTAGAAAAAAAAATTTTATTTTTCATCATTGGTGTGACTCTCGAAACGTTAGGTCTATCATTTACAAGCACTCCACTCAGCTAGATAAATACAGTGAGCAACATAATAAAATAAATACTGCGAAAAGTATTTCTGATGCATACGACAATCTATATATTAGAATTTTTAATAGCTTATCGAGAAAACGAAATATTGTGGCCAATACATCTTACCGTACCTTCCTCGTTACTCCAAACCAAACCATCACCTTTTCACGCGCCATATATGCAGCCAAGTTAAAATCAAGAACACACTCATTTGCTGGTGTCAAGTGGGTGGATAAATTGATCCTTTATTTTGGAGATAGTGTTTTCAATATTGAAAATATCATTTATTTTTTAGAATGGGTATTTTGTTTGTTTCTGTCCAGCCTGACCAGTGGTGCCCCTGCTCACAACAGAGCCAAATTAACTACCATTTTTACTCGCCATTAATACTTTTGGCCTTCAAATCCCAGTTGCTTAAGAAATGTGTAGCACATGGTACGCAGCGTTTTTCCCTCTGTTTATGAGACTAACACTAATCGAGTTTGGCACAAAACTGTACTATTCGGTAAGTTTCGTGAA
>CAZYTB010000138.1:0-5691 GCA_964650375.1 uncultured Campylobacterales bacterium
CCAACGGCACCCTCCTTAAAAGGGAGATGCTCTACCAACTGAGCTAACGGGTCATTTTTTTCATCTTTGTAATGAGGTTGAAATTATAGAGAAAAATTATCTATTTGTCAAGAGATTCTTAATAAAATCAGTAATTATTTTAAAAAAACAGTTTTATCTATTTGCATGAGAAGCTTAAAAGCATAATAAGCACTTTGCATTTGTATATATTCTCTATCGCCTTTTAAAAGCAATCTTTCTATTTTGGCTTCTTTGTTTTTTGCTTTTACTCCAACAAAAACTGTCCCGACCGGTTTTTGCTCACTCCCGCCATCCGGTCCTGCTATTCCACTAGTTGCTAATGCAAAATCAGCTTTACTGGCTTGTATAGCCCCTTCTAGCATTTCTTTCACACATTCCGTGCTTACAGCACCTTGATTATTAAGAGTTTGGCTGCTTACTCCAAGCCATGATTCTTTGATGCTATTTGCATAAGTCACAAGTCCACCATCAAAAACAGAAGATATCCCGGCATGTTTTGTGAGCATTGAGCAAATCAAACCACCAGTACAGCTTTCTACTGCAGTAATTTTTTTATTATGTTGCTCTAATGAACTTGCTATATGACTTATTACATTATCTGTATCAATATATTTGCCTACAAAAAGTGATTTTACAGCTTTTAAAAAATTTTCTAAATTCCCATACTTATAAGCTCTTGCATGCACACTTATTAAGCCTTGGACTATTGGCGTTGCATTGATTTTTATCTCATAAGTGGAGCAAAGCGGCTCCAATAATAATTTAATTGAGTCAATATCAATATCTATGATTGTAAAAATTTTACAAGTATTGACTTCATTTACTAAAATTTCAGGCATTGTTTCATTCTCTTTAATGCTTATGACATTGATAATTTTTTCTGCTTTTTTTATTAAATATGAGTTTTTTGAATACAAAATTGCTTTTGATGGAATTAGCATGTCATCTTTTAGTACTAATTGATCTTCGTTTAGTGTTGATATAACTTTATTGACAAAATTATATGACTCATTCTTGGATACTATTATGCTCTGTTTATATTTATTTATCATATCCTCTAACTTAATAAAAAAATCATTATCATTTTTGTTTAAAATTTTTATTGAATCAAAAACACTTACATGTTGTTCTAATTCCTGCATAATATATTTCATGTATGGTTTATTGTAAATTAGGGATTCTCCAATGATTATTAACGAATTATTCATCAATCACTCCTTGATTTATATATTGCTAATTATACCAGATAAGTGCTTCTTAAATAGATTTTAGATAAAATCATCTAATTTTAAAAAGATTGCAAGAGTTTTTTGTGATTATTCAAGGAGTATTCAAGTATGGATTATAAAGATTCATTGCTATTGCCACAAACTAATTTTCCTATGAGGGGAAATTTACCTCAAAATGAGCCAAAAAGATATGAAAAATGGTTCAGTAAAGAGAACAATGCTTATGCAAAAATGATAAATAATAGAAAAGATGCAAAAAAAAGTTTCTACCTACACGATGGTCCTCCTTATGCAAATGGTCATATTCACATAGGGCATGCATTAAATAAAATTTTAAAAGATATTATTGTAAAAACCCACTTCGTTTTTGGTGAAAATATTCGATATGTTCCAGGCTGGGATTGTCACGGTCTTCCAATTGAACAACAAGTTGAAAAAAATATAGGCAAAAGTAAAAAAGAAGCTATGCCAAAAAGTGAGCTTCGAGAATTGTGTCGAGCACACGCGAGAAAATTTATAGATATTCAAAGAGATGAATTTAAGGCACTTGGAGTCATAGGTGATTGGGAAAATCCATATATGACTATGAAATTTGAATTTGAAGCAGATATTTACAGGGCACTCTGCGTTGTTGCTAAAAAAGGTCTTTTGATTGAACGAAGTAAACCAGTATATTGGTCATGGGCTGCTAGAACTGCACTAGCAGAAGCAGAAATCGAATATGAAAATAAAGAAGATTACTCTATTTTCGTTGCTTATAAACTTGATGTTGATGCAAAAGCCAAACTGGACTTAAAAGATGATGCTTATGTGATTATCTGGACAACGACTCCTTGGACACTTCCCGCAAATGTGGCTATATCTTTCAACCCTGATGAGAAGTATGTATTAACAAGTGATAATTTTATAGTCGCTCTTGATTTACATAAGAGCCTTATAGAGCAAGAAGTGCTAAAAGGTGAAATAATTAAAACATTCAGTGCAGGCATCTTGGAAAACGAATTTGCTATAAATCCACTAAATGGAAAAAAGTCACAACTTATTTTAGGTGAACATGTAACGATGGACGGCGGTAGTGGATGTGTTCATACGGCACCTGGACATGGAGAGGAAGATTATAAAGTCGGACTTAAATATGGACTCGAAGTGATTATGCCTGTGGATGAGCGAGGATGTTATGACGAAACTGTTGTCAGAGAAGGGCTTCTGAGTGAGCCTGAGGGTTTTGTAGGGGAGCATATATTTAAAGCAAATGAGAGAATCTTAGAATTGCTTGGAGATTCACTTTTAAAATGTACAAAATTTACTCACTCATATCCATTTTGCTGGAGAACCCATACGCCTGTGATTTATAGAGCTACAAGACAGTGGTTTATCGCTATGGATAAAGAAGAAGGTGGACGAGAGACTCTTCGGGAGATGGCGATGAAAGAATTGGGAAAAGTTAAATTTTACCCGGAATCTGGCATAAAAAGACTGGGCACGATGATAGAAAATCGTCCTGATTGGTGTATTTCCAGACAAAGAGACTGGGGAGTGCCTATTGCATTTTTCAGGGATAAAACTACTGACGAGCCGATTTTTGACGAAAAAGTGATGGAATTTATCGCAGATACTTTTGAGAAAAAGGGAGCTGATGCTTGGTGGGATTTAGAAATAAAAGATTTGCTAGTGCCAAATAGTGGATATGACCCCCAAAATTTAGAAAAAGTTATGGATATACTTGATGTCTGGTTCGATAGTGGAAGTACTTGGAAAGCAGTACTAGAGTCAAAAAATTATGATGCAGGAGATTATCCCGCATCTATGTATCTAGAAGGGAGTGACCAACATAGAGGCTGGTTTCAAAGCTCACTTCTTGTAAGTACAGCAAATAATGGAATTGCACCATACAAAAGTATATTAACTCATGGTTTCACAGTGGATGAAAAAGGTGAAAAAATGAGTAAATCGAAAGGAAATGTTGTAGCACCAAGTGATATAGCTAAAAAATATGGAGTAGAAATACTTCGTCTTTGGGTGGGAGCTAGTGAATATACAACAGATTTAAAAATAAGTGAAAATATTCTCAAACAAACAAGTGAACAGTATAGAAAAATTAGAAACACTTTTAGATTTTTGCTTGCAAATGTAAATGATTTAGAAGAAATATTGCCAATGGGTGACATGAATACTTTGGATAAGTGGATTTTAGCTCATGCAAAAAATGTTTTTGATGAGGTTGAAATAAATTTTAGAAAATATGATTTTTCTAAGGCATTTGCTCTGTTGTCACACTTTATAACAGTAGAGTTGAGCGGAATATATCTTGATATTTCAAAAGATAGATTATATTGTAATGCCAAAAACGACCAAATAAGGCTTTCGGCTCAAAGTGCCATGGCATTGATAACACGAAGATTAATAGCTTTACTAGCACCAACTCTTACTTATACGATAGATGAATTACTGGAATATGCACCAGAAATTGTAAAAGACAGCGCAAATGATGTATTTGATTTAGTTTATGCTCCTCTTCCTTATGTAGAAGTTGATTTTAATGAAGAGTATATGATGAATGCTAGAGAGAAATTTTTTGAAATAGTTGATGTTTTAAAAAAAGATAAAAAAATTAAATCTACATTAGAATTGGTGATTTATACAGATTCTTTAAAAATATCATCTCTAAATAAGACTGATGCAGAGGATTGGTTTACTGTGAGCAAGGTAATATCTCACAAAGAAGTAGGCTCTTTAGGAGAGTTTGAAGTTGATGGGGATAAATTTATGATACTTTATACCACAAAACATAAATGCCCAAGATGTTGGAAATACAGAGCAAAAGAAGAAAACGAACTTTGCAGACGATGCGCCGAAGTGCTTAATGTTTGATTTAACAAAACATACCGAGCTTAGTATGATTTTTGGCACCATCGGTGTTATATTTGTGCTTATAGCAATAAGCATATTTTTTATAAAAAATAGAAAATTTTAGGAGAAATAAGTTGATAACTTTAAAAGAAGCACTAAAACTTCCAAAGGAAGAGATAAAAGATATAAGATATGAATTGTTAAGAGAAATAGAAGACAAAAAAGAAATCGGTGCTTATATAGAACAATTGACCAATAAAGAAATTTCGCAGTACATGGATGGTATTCCGATAGCAATAAAAGATAATATTCAGGTAAATGGTTGGGAAGTTACTTCTGGTTCAAACATACTTCAAGGTTATATCGCCCCATATAATGCGACAGTTATCAACAATCTATTAGACAATGGATTAGCGCCATTTGGCAGAACAAATATGGACGAATTTGCTATGGGAAGCTCAACTGAGAGTTCTTTTTATGGGCTCACTAGGAATCCGTATGATTTAAGCAGAGTTCCAGGTGGAAGCAGTGGCGGAAGTGCCGCAGCAGTAGCCGGAGGCATAGCAATTGCAGCTCTTGGAACTGATACAGGTGGAAGCATAAGACAACCTGCTTCTTTTTGTGGATGTGTGGGAATGAAGCCGACTTATGGAAAGGTAAGCCGTTATGGATTAGCTGCATATTCCAGTTCGCTTGATCAAATAGGACCAATCACACAAACTGTAGAAGATGCAGCTATTCTTTATGACATCATAGCGGGACACGAAAGCAGAGATTCTACTAGCGCAAATATGGCACACATCAAAGTCTCCCAAAGCCTAAATCCAGATAAAAAAATGACAATAGCTGTTATAGAAAACTATCTTGAAGAAGCAAGCCAGGAAGTGCAAAAAACAATGCAAGAAGGCATAAAAGCACTAAAAGAGGCTGGACACAAGATAGTATATAAAAATTTAATAAATTCAAAATTTGGCATAGCAACATTTTATATCATCGCAACTGCGGAAGCTAGTGCAAATTTAAGCAGATATGATGGTGTAAGATATGGTAATAGACAATCAAATGATAGTCTAAAACAAATGTATTTAGAAAGTAGAAGCAAAGGTTTTGGAGAAGAAGTAAAGCGAAGAATTTTACTTGGAACTTTTGTTTTGAGTAGCGGTTATTATGATGCGTATTATATAAAAGCTCAAAAAGCAAGACATTTTATAAAACATCAATATGAAGAAATTTTTAAAGAAGCAGACTTAATCTTTACTCCAGTAGCTCCAACGCCAGCATTTGAATTTGGAAGCAAAAAAGATCCACTTGAAATGTACCTAAGTGATATTTATACTATATCGCTGAATTTAGCAGGGTTACCAGGAATTTCTGTGCCAATAGGCAAAAATGACAAAGGATTACCAATCGGCGGACAATTAATAGGAAAAGCATATGGAGAACAAGAATTATTTGACGGCGCGCTAAGCCTAGAGAGAGAATTAAAAGGAAAATAGAAAGGTAGTATTTTCTCAGCGAAAGTTGTAGCAAAAGGGTGAGGAATTTTTCTTGGGCTTTGCCCAATAAAAAGGAGACAGTAAAATGAAACATT
>CAZYTB010000139.1:0-5666 GCA_964650375.1 uncultured Campylobacterales bacterium
AATCTTCTCGGATCATCACGTCCAACATTATTTGTATTTGTGTTTGTGTTTTATTCTGCAATAGTTGGCTATCTTGTTGAAGGTTCGACAGATCTTATTCGCAATTTTCAAATTTATATCTGTTTGTTGTTTCTGGTTTTTTATGAGAGTTATCGTAAAAGGGATATACGTCAACTACGTCCGGTGTTTTGGATTTCTGTAATTCTACTTTCTGGTTGGGCATTTCTGACTTTAATAGGATTAAATGCAAACGAAAATGTTGCCAGAATATTGGTCCGGTCATCAGATTTAGCAGAGGAATACTCAGGACAGGGTATAGGTGGCTATGGGCTGGTTTATTCACTTATTATCGGAGTCCCTGTTGCTCTTTACCTGGTAAAGTCAGGTGATTTATTAAAATATATGCCAAAAAAGGGTTATTTTTTTCAAGCCTGTTTGGTTTTTTTTTTAACACTCAGCATACTGGTTATTCTGAAAGCTGGATATTCAATTGCTCTAACCATAATGGCATTTTCCATGTTGCTTTTGTTTTTACTAAAAGCAAGGCGAAATTTTTTCCTTGTTGTCATTGGAGGAGTGACACTTATTTCTATTGTCTGGTTATTTATTGGTGAGATCATGGATGCAGCGTACTTGCTTACAGAAAAAACGCCTTATCATCGAAAATTTCAGGATATACAATATTTTTTTCAAAGCGATAAAAGTATTGGTACTCTGTATGATCGCGTAGAACGATATATTCGTAGTTTTTTATTATTTGCTGAACATCCTTTTTTGGGTGTGTTCGAATATACCCGTACTGGTAAGCATTCCTCTATTCTCGATAGATTTGCACGCAATGGCATAATTATTGGTTCAATCTTTGTCTATTTGCTTTGGTATTTACCTCTTCGCCATCTAAAAAAAGCTTCGAAAACATATGGATTAGCAATAGCTGTTACGTTTGTTGCGATTACATTTCCATTGTTGAACAATGTGACATCAGCCTATGGATATATGCTTTATATTTTTTACCCAGTTGCTTTAAGCTATGTTGACGACACAAGAAAGAGAAATAAAAATTTCATCCGTAAGTATAGGTGAGGGGATGTTTCTATGAAATATATAACGCTTTAATATACGGTTTTATGTTTCCGTAACATAATGCACTACTCTGGGGCGATTGAAAACAGTAGGCTTTTCAGACGCTAGATTACTCTGTTATATTGATGAGTATTGATCTGTATGATAATACTCAGGAAAAGGCTTATAACATTCTATGTGTAAGCCTGTATCCTCAAGAATATTATTCAAGACAACATACTGTGAGACTACTATTTTGTAGTAGGTGGTTCAGCTGTAAAATGGCATAAGCCAAGCACAGTGAATATCAATTCAACTATACGTTTTATCTACTTAAGCTGTGCGGGTGTGGGTTTGATTAGATATAAAGATGTTAAATCATTTGTTTGGTTTTTATTGAGATCATAGGAGTTTGACAAAATATGTTAAAAGATAACGCGCTTAGACTAAATCAATTTAAACTTATCGTCTTAAATTTCTTAAAATAACTTCAGGTAAATGAAAATTCTTTGGGTCATTGGATTTATTCCGAATAACGTTTTACTGTATTTTGGAAGGAAGTCTCAACCTTTTGGAGGATGGGTTGAATCGACTTTGAATTGCCTAAAAGAAGATAAAAATATTTCTATAGGGGTCGTTACCTATGACAAGAGAGTCAATTCGTTGAAAACCCTTTCAATAAATGGAATTACATATTTTATTTTGCCTTTGCTGAGTAAAAAAACAAAGACTCACTATTTAGAGGTAATAAAATCTTTTTCACCTCATATTGTGCATTTTGATGGCGCAGAATATGGTTTCGCAAACGATTTTATGGAATTTTGGAGAGGCAAAAACGTTGTTGTTATTAGAGGGGTTTTAGCGGGAGTTGTTGATCATCAATATGGAGGCATATCAATAAGTAACTTACTCAAAAATATATCAATGAGTAATATTCTATTGGCATTTCAACTTTTTTATGAGAAAAGATTTAAATTTAAGGATAGGCTCAAGGCAGAAAGAGAGACATTATCTAAAGCTAATATTCTTGTAGGGAGAACGGAATGGGATAAAGCATACATGTCTTATTTTAGCCCGAATGCCCAATATTTTAGTGTTAACGAGACTTTAAGAGATCCTTTTTACAACAAGAATTGGGAACTTAAAAAGGTAAATAGGTATAGTATTTTTATAGGGAGTAGTAATTCGCCAAGAAAAGGAGCTCACATCGTCCTTAAATCTATTTCAATACTAAAAAAACGCTTTCCCGATATTCACTTATATATTGCTGGAACTAAGTCTTCAGATATTAAAGGTTTTAAAATAAAGAAGTTCATTGGCTATGGGGTCTATTTTGAAAACTTGATTAAAAAGTTAGGCCTTATTGATAACGTTACATTCTTAGGAACCATGGATGCTGAAATCATGGCTAGTTCTATGCTTGTGAGTCATATTTTTATTTTACCTTCTTTTATAGAAAACAGTTCAAATACTTTAGGTGAAGCTATGTTGTTAGGTATGCCGA
This sequence comes from uncultured Campylobacterales bacterium, assembly GCA_964650375.1. Taxonomy (GTDB): domain Bacteria; phylum Campylobacterota; class Campylobacteria; order Campylobacterales; family Sulfurospirillaceae; genus JAADIZ01. The sequence goes on from CAZYTB010000139.1 coordinate 2,567, forward strand.
CAATCTCCACTTACGTTGGCGGAACACCATCTATGGCTAGCGAGAAGGAAGTTTTATTTTATAGAGATACGGATAATATCATGCTGTCATACCTTATTGAAAAACTTTTTTTATCTGATGAATTGTGTCTTAAATATAGTCAAAATGCTAGGGATAGAGCAACACAAAACCATGATAAGGTTAAAAATTTAGATGAACTCAAAGAAATATATAGAGTAATCTATAACCAGGACTAATCCTTAAAAAATCAGAGCAATATATTGGCCAATTGAAGAACATGGTTAACAAGCAATACGCACCGATTGTACTATTTACTTACAATAGAGTCAGTCATACAAAAAAAGTAATTAAGGCTTTAACCAAAAGTGCAATAGCAAAACATTCAGATTTATGGGTATTTTCTGATGGAGCAAAAAGTAGCAAGGAGTTAGAGCAGGTATTATCAGTACGTTTATATATCAGTAAATTAAAAGGCCAGCAATTGTTCAATAATGTTTTTGTAATAGAAGCCCAAGAAAATAAAGGCCTTGTTAATTCAATCATAACCGGGGTAGATGAGGTAATTAGTAAATATGGTATGGTTATTGTTTTAGAGGATGATATTGTAACTGCTCCTGATTTCTTGAAATTTATGAATGAATGTTTGTCCTTTTACAAGAAAGAAAAAAAAATTGGTTCAATCACAGGTTATTCACCGTTGAAAGATATGCCAAATTATTATGATCATGATGTATTTCTACATCCAAGAAATTGTTCTTATGGATGGGCGACTTGGCAAAACAGATGGATTAGTATTGACTGGAAGCTGAATGAGTTTAAATCTTTTGTTAAAAATCGTAGAGATGTAAATAGGTTTAATAAAGGCGGTGGAGATATGTTTAGAATGCTTTATAGACAATACGAGGGGCAGGCTCAGTCCTGGGCTATTGTTTTTGGGTTTTGGCAGTTTAAAAGTGAAATATTTACTATCTATCCAGTGGTTTCTCGTGTTAAGAACATTGGATGGGATGGAAGTGGCGTTCATTTTAGTGGAAAAAAAGGAAAGTTAAATGCAGAAGATATTTATAACTGTGAAATAAATAAAGATGAAATGCCCTTTGAGTTATCAATTCCAGAGGTTGATGAAAGGGTTATTGCCAAAATGAGTAACTTGTATACTATTGGATATAAAAGCCAGATTAAAAGGTATTTGTTACAAAAATTTGTACAATTGAAATATAAAATCTGGGCTTAAATAACACAAAAGCCAGTCAAAAACTGTGATGATAAGTTAATAATACCAGAGCAGTGGTAAAAAAAATCACAATAGTTTTGAGAATTTCGTTCAATTTTTAAAACTCTGGAAATGAATGTAAAGTTGAATTCATTCTAGTATTATCAAAAGATATCCTTACCCACCCAGTAATGGGAGTTCCCTGCATTTTACTTTTTTTGTATATGGTTTTTGGAATGAATGTTAAGGAGGAAATGTTGGTCAGGATTATTTTCCAAATAGATGGTTTATAAAGAAAGAGATTATTTTATGATCAATCACTTCATTGCTAAAGTCTTTCGCTATTTATATAAAGCAATTTTATTTGTTGTATTCCGTTTTAATCCTGTTGGATGCTCCCGTTATATAGGGGTAAAATTAGGTAATAATTGCAGGATTTATGGGAATAGCCCCCGCATGTGGGGAACTGAACCTTTTCTGATTAAAATCGGCGATAATGTTTTTATAACCGATGGTTGCATGTTTGTTAATCATGATGGTGGTACTCTGATTCTACGTAAAGAAGTTCCAGATCTAGAGCTTACATCACCAATAACAATAGGGAATGATGTTTACATTGGTATACGTACGATTATTATGCCAGGTGTGACGATTGGAAATCGGGTGATTATAGGGGCGTCATCTGTTGTGACTAAAGATATCCCTGATAATTCAGTCTGTGTTGGTGTACCAGCAAAGGTAATTAAAACTGTGGACGAATATCTGGAAAAAGGAAAGTCAAACTCTCTTCATTTCGGACATCTTTCACCGAAGAAAAAAGAAAAAGCATTAAAGGAGTATTTTTCTACTAATCAACACGATTAAAAACGAATCAATTCTTTTAATGGAATCACGTAAAAAAAATAAACCTATCATCGCGTATGTTGGTCCAGTTGCATTTCCTGATGGCGGAGCAGCAGCGCGACGTATATTAGGGAATGCTTTGTCTTTACGTTTGGCAGGATTTGATGTGCGCATTGGGTCGGGTCAAATGGTCACTTTAGGCAAACCGGATGTTCAGTTATATCAGGGTTTTCCTGTTTACTCATTAGGCGAACGCATAGCCGAACACTATCCAACTCCGATAAAACATTTATTTTATTTAGGAATGGGCAGGAAGACCCGAAAATGGTTGGAATCCCTAAATCCAAAGCCAGCTGCAATTATACTTTATAGTGGTTATTCACCTTATTTTATGCAATTATTACCTTGGTGCAAAAGGTACGATGTTCCACTTATTTTTGATGCGGTCGAATGGTATGATCCACCTAGCAAGTTTTGGGGATTGGTATCACCTTATTATTGGAATATTGAAATGGCAATGCGCCATTATTGTGTGCGTACTAACAATATCATTGCAATCAGTAGTTATTTAGATGCGTACTATTCCCAGCGCGGTTGTAATACTGTAACTATTCCACCTACTCTAGATACAAATGAAGTAGCACCTAATTTGGAAGTTACTTCAAGTAAAGTGTTGACTATTGGTTATACAGGCATACCTGGCAGCAAAGATCTATTTGATAATTATTTAGAAGCCATATTGCGAATTGATCCAAAAGGAAAACATATAAAGATGCGTGTTGCTGGTGTTACTCAAGAACAGCTAATAACTTACCCGGCAATAATCAAACGCAAATACAATGCTATACCATCATGTGTCGAGACCTTAGGCATGACGACACAAAAGCAATCTATAGATTTGATTCGACAAGTAGACTTTAGTGTGCTTTTAAGGCCACAACAGCGTTATGCGCAGGCAGGATTTCCAACAAAGGTTGTGGAAAGTATGACTATGGGCACACCGGTTATTGCAAATATTACCAGTGATCTGGGTAATTATCTTCA
>CAZYTB010000140.1:0-5646 GCA_964650375.1 uncultured Campylobacterales bacterium
GATAGGCTCGTAAAGCCCTACTTTTCCACCAATTGAAGATGAAGGAAGCAAACCGATTGAACCGCTCATCATACTGGCTTCATCACTTAAAATATCTCCAAAGATATTTCCTGTTAAAATTACATCAAATTGAGTAGGTTCTCTAACTAATTGCATAGCAGCATTATCTACGAACATGTGAGATAATTCTACTTCAGGATAATCTTTTGCCACTTCTTCTACCACAGTTCTCCATAAACGACTAACTTCAAGAACATTTGCTTTATCGACTGAACAGACTTTCTTTTTTCTTTTCATGGCAGACTCAAAAGCGACTTTGGCAATTCGCACTATCTCATCTTTTGTATAAACCATAGTATTGTAAGCTCGCTCACCGTCATTTTCTCTAGGTTCTCCAAAATAAATTCCACCAGTTAATTCTCTCACAACTAAAAGATCAACTCCTTTTAAAACTTCAGGTTTCATACTGCTGGCATCTAACAATTCATCAAATACACTAACTGGTCTTAGATTTGCAAAAAGCCCTAATGCTTTTCTAAGTTTTAAAAGACCAGTTTCTGGTTTAAATTCTCTTGGCAAATTATCCCATTTATATCCACCAATTGCTCCAAAAAGTATAGCGTCACTATTTAGGCTGCCTTCTATCGTCTCATCCGGTAAAGGAAGACCGGTCTTTTCATAGGCAATGCCGCCCATCAAATATTCTTTATAATCTAGTTTAAAACCCTCTGCCTTACTAACTGCACCTAAAACTTTTATAGCCTCATCAACAATTTCAGGACCAATCCCATCCCCTTTTATGACAGCTATATTGTACTGTTTCATGCATTTGCCTTTTTTATCTCTTGCATCGCATAATTTATCAAACCACCGCTTGCAATTAATTCTCGCATAAATGGTGGAATTGGAGTAAATTTATATGTTTCTTTTTTAGTAATATCACTTATCTCACCATTTTGCATATCAACTTTTACTATATCACCTTCATTAATTTCATCAGTTTCTTTTAATTCAAAGATAGGAAGTCCCATATTAAAAGCATTTCTGTAAAATATCCTTGCAAAACTTTTAGCGATGACCGCACTAATTCCTGCGGCTTTTAGAGCGATTGGTGCATGTTCACGACTGCTACCGCAACCAAAGTTTTCTCCGGCCACTATGATGTCGCCTTCTTTTACTTGATTTTTAAACTCCGGATCTGCATCTTCCATCACATGTTTGGCCAATTCTATCGGATCTGAAGTGCTCAAATATCTAGCGGCAATTATCAAATCTGTGTCTATATTATCCCCAAATTTCCACACTCTTCCATTTAACTTGCTCATAAAATTCCTTCATACTTGTATAATAAGGGATATTTTATCTAAAAAGAAATTAAATATTTATTTTATCTAATTTCTTTGCATCTGATTCAAACCAGTCTTCATTTGCAAAATCTTTTTCAACAATCTGATTTAAGTCTCTTTTCATATATTTCCCCTCAGCGCTCACAGCAATGCTTCCATCGGGAAGATAAATCTCTCCAGAGCCTTCAAAAATTCTTCCTTTATCTTTGGTTATTCTACCAACTACTCTTAGCTCAGTTTCAGTAGGAACTGGTTTTTTATATCTAATTTTTAATTCTATCGTAACTCCAAAACTATTTTGTCCATAAATACTCATAATAGCTCTACCAATAGTTTCATCAAGAATTGTTGCTGAAATTCCGCCATGTAAAATTCCAGGATAACTTTGAAATTCTTTTTTCGGTGTAAATAAGGCTATAACTTCTCCATCAACACTTTCATAAAATTTTGCTTTTAAACTGATGTTATTTTTTAAACCACAAACAAAACAGCATTTTGAAATATTTTGTCTATTTTTAATCTTTAATTGCATATTTTTTCCCTTGTAGATTCAAATATATCATGGAACTCATGCCAGCACTTCCTAAGACCATAGCCATGACTACTATCTGGTATCTTACTGCTATGATTGGACTTACTCCTGAGAGTATTTGTCCTGTCATCATGCCAGGAAGAGAAACTAAACCTACGGCTAAAAAGGCGTTGACTTGAGGAATTAGTGAAGCTTTAAAAGAGATGGCACGAGCTGTGACATAATTTTTTGAAATTATCTCATTTTCAAATCGCTCTGCACCTAAAGATAGGGCATTCATAGAATTTGCATAAATCATGCCAGCCAATGGAATGATAAATCTTGGCTGATAAAAAGGATGTAAATCTAGAACAAAATAAAGCACAAGAGCTAAGTTGAAACTTCCGCCAATAGCGATAGAGATTAAAATCTTAACATAAGTGTCTCGAGATTTATTTTGTATATTTCTAAGAGCTATAAAACTAGAAACAGCAATCATAAAAAGTATAATTATCAAACCAAAAAGAAAATTGTCATTTTTAAAGATATAAGTTAAAAAATAACCGATAATTAAAAGCTGTGTTATCATCCTAAAAGTTGCCAACCCTATCTCTTTGAGATTTCTTGTCCATATAAAATAGACATAACCAACTATGATAACAGGAATAAACATAAAAAGTAAGTTTGTTATAGAAATAAGTTGCATAAGTGAGATAATAGCATATTTTTGATATATTACTCTATAAACTTCAAGGATGGGTATAAATGTTAAAAGTCATATTTGCATTGTTTTTGTCTTATGCGCTTGCGATTAGTGCAAGTTCAGATCAAAACCAAAGCAAAAAGCAAGAGTTAACATGGAACACATCAAAAACTGTTGTAATTTCAAAAAAAGAAGCTAAATATCAACAATATAAAAAAAATTTAGATATAGAAAATAAAAAATTAGAAGATGATGGCTTTTGCTCTTGCAATAATAATTAGAGGCGCCCTTAAACAAAAACTTTCTGAACTAGAAACATATAAACGATAGTTGCTAAAAATATACTAAAGAGTGCATTGTTGTATTTTATATGTACAAATACTGCTACTAGCACTCCAATAATTTCAGCTATTCCAAAAGGATAAGTTCCCCATTTTACATCTTTTAAGGCATAAAATACCAATATAACCATAATCATAATTGGCATATTCCATTCTATATATCTAATGATTGGGGATGGTTCTCTCTTGTTAAAAAACAAAAATGGTATAACTCTAGTGAGATATGTCATTATTGTTGCTATGAAAATACCGCCTATTATATATTCATGACTCATGTTCAAGCACCTTTTTAAAAAGTATAAGCAAGGACATAGCAAGTCCCAAAGAGAGTATTAGCATTTTATCACTTGGAAAAGTTAGCATTCCAACAAAACCAATGGAAATAGCCATCAAAAAGGGCTTGTGAAGTTTGCTTTTTTTGTATAAATCTATAGACAACACGACAAATAAAGCTGTCAAAGAAAATTCTATTCCCTTATAATTAAAGGGTAATATATTTCCCAAAACTGCACCTACAACACTACCGATAATCCAATAGCTTTGATTTAATGCTGTAATTACCAAATAAACTCGCTCCTTGTCTTTTTTATTGATTTCATTTGTTTTCAAAAGCGCAAAGGTTTCATCAGTTAAGCCAAATATTAGATAATTCTTTTTCCAAGAAAAATCTTTAAAGGTGCTTATCATCGAAAGTCCATAGAATGTATGCCTTAGATTCAACAAAAATGTAGCAATTCCAATCTCTAGAATTGTTGCTTGAGATGCAAAAAGAACTAATATTAAAAATTGTGCACTGCCGGCAAATATAAAAACAGACATAAAAAAAGCATAATACCAAGGGATTAGAAGTTTTGAAAGCAAAAGCCCAAAAGCCATACCTAAAGGAATATAACCCATAAGTACTGGGATAGTGAGCTTAAATATAGAAAAAAAACTCATGGTTTTATATATTTATCTATATAAATATTAGTTTTATTTGAGTCTTTTATAGATTTTTCCACTTGGGTATTATTTTTTAATTGTTTTGGCTTTACATCGCTATAATATATGTTATTTATCGCAACTATTATTAAAATAATAATTATAAACGGAAGTAGGAAGAGCATATTATTATTACCTCTTAAGTCCGTTTACAGTTTGAAGCATTTCGTCACTTGTTGTGATAGCTTTTGAATTTGCCTCATAAGCCCTTTGCCCAGTTATAAGATCAGTCATCTCTTCTACCAATTGAACATTGCTCATCTCGACAAAATTTTGTCTTATTTCTCCAATACCATTAAGCCCCGGAGCACCTGTCAGTGCAGTACCTGAAGCTGTTGTATCTATATAGTTGTTACTTCCTAAGGAATGAAGTCCTGCTGGATTTACAAAATTTGCTAATTCAATTTGTCCCACCTGAGACATTTGAGTCTGCCCAGCTTGCAAAACAGAAACAGTTCCATCAGTTCCTATTGATACTTGGGTTGCATCTGAAGGTATTACAATCGAAGGAATCATTTGGTAGCCATCACTATTTACAACATTTCCATCACTATCTAATTTAAAAGAACCATTTCTTGTATATCCAGTTGTTCCATCTGGAAGTTGAACTTGAAAAAAACCTTGTCCAGTTATCGCCATATCAAGTGGATTACCTGTTTCTTTAAAGTTGCCTTGAGTAAAAAGTTTTGCAATTGCAGTTGGTCGAACTCCCAAACCTATCTCTATGCCTGTTGGGGAAATTGTTGTGCTGCTGGTTGAGGTTCCGGCATATTCCATAGTTTGATACATAAGGTCTGCAAATTCTGCTCTTTGTTTTTTATAACCTATAGTATTTACATTTGCTATGTTATTTGAAGTTGTGTCTATTTGTGTTTGTTGGGCTATCATACCGGTTGCTGCTGTGTAAAGTGATCTTAACATTTTTATTTTCCTTTTTATGCTCTGATTGATGCTAGTTTAGTGATGGCATCTGTGTTTAAGTCGTTCATTTGAGAATTCATAACTTTCTGGTACATTTCTACCATTCTATTTGCTTCTATTAAGCCTACCATTTGCGTTACTGGATTTATATTGCTGCTTTCTAAAAATCCTTCGGCAACCACATCTGATTGGTTTAGTTGATTTATAGATTTTATATCTGGAAATCTAAACAAATTATTTCCCTCTTTTTGAAAACTTTTAATATCATTACTGGTTGCGATATAAAATTTACCGATGGTACTCCCATTGGAATATAAATTTCCACTTTTATCTGCGCTTAATGTACCATCAGTCGGGATTTTTATGAATTGAGAGTTTTTAAAATAATCAGCAGGAAGCACAGGATAACCATCTTTTGTAGATAATATTCCATCGCTGTTTACAACAAAAGAACCATCTTGGGTGAGTCTTATGCCAGTTGGAGTTTTCACCATAAAAAAAGCATCTGCACTTTTTAAAGCAAAGTCTAAGCTATTGCCCGTACTTTTCATGCTGCCTTGAGAAAATTTAGTATATTGTTCAACTATTTGAGGAGCACCGTCTATGCTAGAATTTAAAAATTTTGCAGCTTCTCTTGTGTTGTTTTTTATTGGCATATTTTCTTGAGTTTTTTGAAAAATTCTTTTAAAATCTCCAACCACAACGGCATCTTCTTTAAAAGCTGTTGTATTTAAATTTGCAAGATTATTTGATATAACATTTAATCTATTAAATTGTGTGACCATTCCACTTGTTGCACTGTAATATCCACTTTGCATGAGAGCATTCATTGTATTGATTTAC
>CAZYTB010000141.1:0-5530 GCA_964650375.1 uncultured Campylobacterales bacterium
ACTCTGTTATGGTAGCAATTGGTATGGGTATGACAAGCAGAGTTGATGCTGCTAAATGCGCACTTGCAAAAGCAAAAGAAATGGAAGTTGATGTGCGAGATTGTTCAATGGCAAGTGAAGCATTTTTTCCATTTCGAGATAGTGTAGATGCAGCGGCACATGTAGGAGTAACATCCATAATAGAACCAGGCGGAAGTATAAGAGATGATGATATAATAGAAGCTGCAAATGAGCATGAAATAGCACTTTATTTTAGTGGAACTAGGCACTTTTTACATTAAAAAATAAAATTTTATTTATAGGTGTCTAAAATAGGCGCCTATAAATCCAAAAGTATATTCTATCTTGATAGTTGTTCAACTTTCTCTTCTAGTTCTAAAAAAATCTCTATTATAGCTTCCAATTTGTCTTCTTTTTCGTTTAATTCCTTGCTTAGATTTGATAGTCCGATTCTTCCATAACACTCAGGATCTTGTAGGCATTTATTTATCTCTTCTATTTCATCTTCAAGTTTTTCTATCTCCTTAGGTATTTCATCATAATCTCGCTTTTCTTTGTAGCTTAACTTTGTAGGTTTCGAATTTTTAGATTTATATTTTTTGCCAGTTTCTTTTTTTGCATCAAAATTAAAGCTTTCTAGCTCAAATATCACTTTTTCCAAACTCAAATATTCGCTATAATTTTGGTGGCTTTCTTCAACTGCACCATCTCCCTTAAAGATGAAAAGTTTTTGCGCAATTTTATCTACAAAGTACCTATCATGGCTCACAAAGATAACAGTTCCTTGAAAACTTTGTATGTACTCTTCAAGTATGTTAATAGTAGGAATATCTAAGTCATTTGTAGGTTCATCCAGAATTAGGCAATCTAGTTCTTTTGAAAATAAAAGTGCGAGAGCAACTCTATTTTTCTCTCCACCACTTAAAACCCCAATTTTTTTATTTATATCTTCTTTTGGAAAAAGGAAATTTTTTAAATATCCATAAACATGCATATTTCTTCCTTTTACATCAATCCTGTCACCACCACTTGGGCAAAAAGTTTCTATGAGGTTTTTGTCATTATCTAACATCTCTCTTTGTTGATCAAAGTATCCAATTTTGAAATCACCTCGCTTAAAAGCTCCACTATCTATTTCTAGTTCACCTAGTAAAATCTTTAAAAATGTAGATTTGCCAGAACCATTTTTGCCGACTATTGCAATTCTGTCTTTTTGTAAAATCCTAGTCGAAAAATTTTCTATAAGATTTTTATTTCCAAGAGACATACTTATATTGTACATTTCAAAGAGCATCTTTTGTTTATTTGTAGATTTACTTTGGTTGAAATTTTTTTGCTCTCGTTCAAGTTCTAATTTCATTTTTGCGATTAATGTTGGGTTGCTCTTTGCTTTATCCTTTAAATCAAAAACCCTTTGTTTACGCCCTTCGTTTCTTTTAAGTCTAGCTTTTACTCCTCTATTTAGCCATGCTTCTTCTTTTTTTAAAAGCTTCAGTAAGTTTCCATGTTCTTTAGCCATAGATAGTAAAATCAATTCTTTAGCACTTAAATAGTCTTGATATCCGCCATTAAAATTTCTAAGTTTACAGTTATCTATCTCAACAGTTCTAGTCGCTAGATGGTCTATAAAATACCTATCATGAGATATAAAAATCAAAGTAAATTGTTCTTTTAAAAGTATCTCTTCTAAAAATTCAACCATATAAACATCTAAGTGGTTGGTTGGTTCATCAAGTAGCAAAATATCTGGTTTTTTAAGTACAAGTCCAGCAAGCGTTACACGACGCTGTTCCCCACCACTAAGCATATTGACAGCTTTGTTTTCATATTCTTTTAAGTCAAATTTTTGCAAAACTCGCTCTATTTTGTCATCTAAATTCCAAGCGTTATGCATGTCTAAAAAATTTGTCAATTTTTCTTGTTTCTTTAAAAGTTCTTTGTTCTTAAAATCATCGACAAGTTTTTTTAAGATTTTTTCATATTCATATTTTGCATCTTTAAGCTCTTTTAGTTCATTTTCAATTGCATCTTTTACGCTCAAGCCTTCCTTGAAAGTTGGTGCCTGATCAAGCATATCTACCTTTAAAAAATTTTGTAAGATTCTACGCCCGTCGTCTGCTACTAAAGTGCCATTTATAATCTTCATTAAAGTAGATTTTCCACCACCATTTTTAGCAATGATACAAATTCTATCACCCTTATTAACAAAGAAATCAATTCCATCAAGTATTTGTTGCGACTCATAAGCTTTGCTAATTTCTAAAAGATCAAGTAATGCCAAGTTTTTTCCTATCGTAGAAGTTTCTTTGTAATTTATTCATCATATTTTATCTAAAAGATATATAAAATCTCTTATATGAAATGACTATTTTTTATTTTTAATAAGAATAAATACTTTAAATATTTAGTAAGAAAATCATGATAAAATATTTGAATATATTAAAAAATCTTATAATTCAAGGAAGTTCGAATGAAAAAAATGTTGATTAATGTATTATTTTTATTAACGATACTAAATGTTGGTGTTTATGCCCAAAATTCTATTCATAAAGTTGTTATTCAAGTGAGTACTGATGACCCTAGAACACAAAAGTTAGCATTAAATAATGCTGTAAATTTACAAAAATTTTATGGTATAGATAATGTCAAAATTGAAATTGTAGCTTATGGTCCAGGCTTAGGTATATTGACAAAGGAAAACAAACAATCTATGAGAGTATCTAGTTTAGCGATGCAGGATATAACTTTTAGTGCTTGTATGAATACTATGCACACAATTCAAAAGAAAACAGGAAAACTTCCAATTCTCACCGAAGGCGTGCAAAAAGTCCCATCTGGTGTAGTTCGTATCGTTGAACTAGAAGAGCAAGGATATGCTTACATTAGACCATAGGTATAAAGATTAGAAAAATGAGAATAAAAGGTAAAAATATTTTGTTCTCATTTTCCATGACTCACTATTGTTGAACAATTCTATTAAGTACTGATATTATAAAATCTCTTTTTAAAACATTTTTGCTACAATTGCATAAAAAATTTAAGGTTTTTATATGTTGATGACAATTAGTATAATATATACACTTTATGCGCTTATAAGATTTTATGCAACTGTTATGGAGATTGGTTTTGTTGTGAAAGCAAAAAAAACTGCTCCTATAATATTGAGTGCAACAAATTTTATAAAAGCAGGAAATTACAAAATAGCGACTTCTAAGATGGAGTTAGTGACTATATTGTATGATTTATTAATCTTTTTTTGGTGGATTGGTTTTGGACTAAACTTTTTAGATGGAATGATAAACACGGAAAATGAAATTATAAGATCAGTCTTGTTTGTAGATATTTTTATAGCTATAAATTATCTGTTTAACTTACCGTTTGATTTATATAAAACATTTTCATTAGATAAAGATTTTGGTTTTTCTAAGATAGATTTTAAAACTTTTTTAATAGACCAAATAAAAGCTGCACTAATATTTTTGGTTCTTGGCTCATTGGTTATAGCCTTGATATCTTGGATAATGCTAACCTTTGTTAATTGGTGGATTTGGGGATTTGTGGCAGTATTTATTATAATACTTTTTATAAATATGATTTATCCGACACTAATTGCACCAATTTTCAACAAATTTACACCTTTAAACAATGAGGATTTAAGAGTTTTAATAGAAGAGTTGTTAAAAAAAGCCGGATTGAAAAGCAGTGGAGTTTTTAGCTTAGATGCCAGTAAAAGAGATAGTAGGCTAAATGCTTATTTTGGCGGACTTGGTAAATCAAAAAGGGTTGTTTTGTTTGATACTTTGATTGAGAAATTAGATCAAAAAGAGCTTCTGGCAGTTTTGGGGCATGAGCTAGGACACTTTAAAAATAAAGATATAATCAAAAATATAATTTCGAGTGGTTTTATGCTTTTTATAATGTTTGCTATCTTTGGAAACTTGCCAAAAGATATATTTTTAGAGTTAGGAATTAGTAATGGAATTTATATGAATATAGTTTTCTTTTTGTTATTTTCTCCTGTTCTTTCTTTTGTATTTATGCCATTATTTGGATTAATCAGCAGAAAAAATGAATATGCTGCAGATGAGTATGGTAGTGAGTGCGAAAGCAAAGAAGCACTAAGCTCCGCTCTTATGAAACTAGCTGATGAAAATAAAAGCTTTCCTCTGTCTCATCCTTTGAGTATATTTTTGTATTTTACTCATCCACCTTTGGTTGAACGACTAAAAAAACTAGGTGTTGATATAAAAGCAGGTGAAAACTGTATGGAAGAGTCTTGCCCAAAATAAAAGATATTATAAATGATGCAACAACAAAACTAAGAAGTGTCTGCGATAGCCCAAAAAAAGAGGTCATGACACTTCTTGGTAAATCGTTGCAAAAAGATATGCTATGGCTAATGTCGCATGATAATGACGAGATTGATATCCCAAAAGATTTTTTTATAAATATAAAAAAAAGAGAAGAATCAACTCCTTTGGAGTATATTTTAAAAAGTGCTACATTTTATTCCAGAGAGTTTTTTGTAGATGAAAGAGTGCTGATACCCCGTCCTGAAACAGAGATTCTTGTAGAAAAAGTTATCTCTACATGTAGAGAATTAAAAGAACCAACCATTGTCGAGATAGGAGTTGGTAGCGGGATAATTTCTATATTGCTGGCTCTTTTTTTACCGGAAGCAAACATAATTGCAACTGACATATCACAAGATGCACTAATTGTTGCAAAGATAAATGCAAAAAAACATGGCGTAGATAATCATATTAAGTTTATAAATTGTAATTTACTAGATGATGTGAGAGAGAATATTGACATTTTAGTTTCAAATCCACCATATATAAAAAATGATGAAATCCTAGAAAAAAACCTCTCATATGAGCCAGATTTAGCACTTTTTGGGGGTGTTGACGGAGATGAAATTCTAAAAAATATAATGGATGAGGCAGTGAAAAGAAAAATAGTATATTTGGCTTGTGAAATGGGGTTTGACCAAAAAGAGAAAATCATAAATTATTTAGAGAAATTTAATTTAAAAGCAGATTTTTATAAAGATTTAGCAGGAATTGACAGAGGGTTTATTTTGCAAGGAAGATAAGCTTCCTTGCAAAATAAATTAATCCATTTGGTGTCTTATGTAAGTAGGAATATCTAGATAATCTTCTTGACTTTCATAGCCGCCGCTAACTTTTTTCATTCTCATGATTCTTTCATGTTTGATTGCTTCTTGATTTGGGTCTAGTAGTTTTAACTCTTTTGTTTCTTCCATTTTACTATCAAATCCAGTAGCTACAATTGTAACTCTTGCTCTATTGCCTTCCATAGTTTCATCTGTTGTGGTTCCAAATATAACATCAGCGTCTTCATCTGCACTTTCATACACTATACTCATAGCATCACTAATTTCAGTTATCGGACAGGTTGGAGGTATTTGAAAGTGAACCAATACGCCAAGAGCGCCATCTATTGACATATTATCAAGCAATGGCGATTCAATTGCATTTTTTATAGCTTCAATAGCAGCACCTTCTCC
>CAZYTB010000142.1:0-5513 GCA_964650375.1 uncultured Campylobacterales bacterium
AAAGTCTCGTGATCTCCCCTCATGTGAGAGGACGGATCATACGGAGCAACGGGCGCCCAATAGTTCTTACCCTTCTCATTGACGTAAACTATTTCCTCTTCGGTGTAACACCGTGAGCATGACCTGTAGATAGAAGTATTCTCCGGTTCGACATAAACCCAAGGGTGAAAATTCATAAAACATTTTACTATGCCCACAAGCTTTCTTATTTTAAACCAAATGCTGTGTCTCATGTCCGCGTCCTTTTAAACTGTTATGTCTAGTCTGCTACCCTTTGTTAATTTGCAACCACAGGTAGTACAGCGTTTTATTTCGATGGAAGTAATAGGGGTTAAGGGATGTGATGCCACCAGGTACGTGGTCGTGTGACTCCGGCTAGAATCCTCGCAGTAGTTTTTCTTTTTATCCGTGTTGTCGCTCATGTCAAATTCCTTATCACCGGGTGAGAACAAAAAAGCGTGACCCAACTTCCCTGTCGAGCCACGCTTAGTAAACCAGGTATTAGCAATCTTAGCTGGAGTTAGTTTCCAAAGAAGAAACGTGCACCGAGCTCAGCACTGTGATGTCCGACTTCATACTGGCCACCGAACGCATAAGGATCGGTTACAGCATTAAAGTAGTTCCATCCGCCGTACAATTCCACATTCTTAACAACAGCAACATTAACGCCAGCCATCAACTGATAAACGGCTGAGGTTGTGTCAAGGTCATTGAAAGTCATGGAATCGCCGTAACCAGCAACTGTAACATGAGGCTGAAAGAATCCAACACCGAGTCCGCCGCCAACATAAGGAGTGAACCGTGTATTGTTATTCCAGTCGTAGAAAAAGTTAGCCATTACCGTTGTGATATCCACTTTAGCTTTAATGTCAACGTTCATATCCTCACGACCGTAAGGAACTGAAGCGTTGCCTTCTAGCTGGCGGTAGCCAACTTCTGCTTCCCCACGAAAACCATTGGCAAATCGTTTGCCAACAGCCCCGGTGAAACCAAAGCTCTTGTCGGTATCGAAAGTAAGTTCGTCTCCACCAGCTTGCGCATCAAGATCGCCAGGAAGCAAAAGCTTTCCGCCAATACTGAAATACGTGCCGTCGTTTGCAACGGCAGTTCCGGTGAACACAAACAATACTAACAATACTGCTGCTAATACATTGTAACCTTTTTTCATTACTATTCTTCTCCTATAATGAAAGTTAAAATAGCCATCTGCTACACTTCCTCTTCACTAGAAGAGGAAAGTTAATCCGCTTCTTACGCAGAAGTAAGAAAGCTGGATAGTTTGTTCTCCAAGAACTTCTTAACATTCAACCCGGTCTTACACGGGATGACGATATGGCTCATGCCATTTTCTTTTGCGAGCATAAATTTCGTGGACTCGCGGAATTGCTGTAGTTTAAAATCCTTCCTATCGGCTATCTCTTTCTTTTTATCCGGCTGCCTCGCGTGGTAATGAGTGAGCTGTGCGTAAGCCTCGAAGCTACACACGTGCCAACCGTGGCAAGATATTAATATATTGAGTTCTGGTAAATAAAAACTGTACAGGAGTTTACATCCAGTTAGTGGGTTGCGGCACCAATTAAAAGATTTTCTCCTTACAAATTCAATACCGTTGTTCTTAAGGAATTGAATGACCGCTCTCTGCTTCAAGTCCCTTGGCCCTGGGAAGAACTCCTGTGGGCGGCTCATTTGTGAATCTCCATAAACCCGGTGAGGTGCTTTAAATTAAGGTAGGCATTTACACTGTTTTCGGTTTGGCGCTTTACTGTGAACCCCAGAGCATAAGCGGCAGCTATAAACATCCCATTCGTTACATGCTCCGGTGTGCCTGTGAGCTTCAAGAAGAAGTTTTCTACGCTATGCTTGTACCCATAGCTGCCTTGATCCTTTTTGATATTTTTTAATTTCCCCTGGAGACTCAACCACAAGCAACATTTTTTAAAATGCTCAGTGTAGAAAGTGGAAGTCATAGCGTCTCTATCTTTTAGAAATGTTTCGCCCTTGCGGAAACGATCCGTACCATAACCGAATATCGTGAGTGATGGAAAAGTTTTTCTTATGTCCTTTATTATCTCCACCCTGTTTTCTGCAACTACTAAGACATCTTTCTGGTTATACGAACCCCATACTAAATTTGTCATAATGATTTCTCCTTTTTGTTGTTAATAAAAACAAAGACCTACTTTGGATACTGCCTACGATACTTTGGTGATGCAACTACTTTGGCAAGGACAAGAGAAGCGGGATTTGAACCCACGCGAAGAGCCGTATAGAGAAATTGTTCATGACCAAGTTTCCCGTACTCTTGCTCACACGAGCCGTGCCCGTGGCTCTACCGTTGAGCTATTCTCTGTCCTTGCCAAATTAGTTATTTGTCTTCAAGCTCATCGGTGTTGTCGGACTCTTCTGTTTCAATAACTTTGATCTCACCGGTTTCAATAACTTCCTCCAGAGGGAGGGAGTGAATGATTTCGTCAGGGAGTTCGCTCGTTTCCATGGCAATGACTGGGAGAACCCCTCTGGTGTTGGGATACATCTGCTGCTCGGTGTCCCCAATGTTATTACATTCCTTCATCCCCGAACTACAGACAATTTGTACGGTTAAGTCGCTGGCTTGAACTGACGTAGCCAGACTTAAACTTAAGATAGATGCTGCCGCTAATACTAATAAGGTTCTCATGATTGCTCTCCAAGGTTAAATTGAATTTATGTTTTCTTCTACCAATTTACAGAGTTCCAAAATCTTCAGGTGACTCACGGGAAATTTTTCTCGGCTTCAGTACCTAGATCTGATAAGGTTTAGCTTGTTTCCCTATGATTTCTTTGAACGCATCTTCTATGAGTCCAAACTCTTTTTTGGTCACAAATATGTCGCCGTTCTCTCCTGTGACTACCACGGCCTCTTGATTCACATAGGGCATGATATCCGTTACATTCCCTCTCCCGGTGTAACCGTTTATTTCAAGAAGCCATGACCCATCTATGGGTTCACTTTTGACTCTCCCTGAAAGTTCTATCGGGTGAGTTTTTATAATTTGTTTGCGACTCTTTTTGCTGTATGGGCTCTTATACTTTGTTTTAACTTTCGACATCTTGCTCTTCCTTTAAGTAGTTTTGAACCATTTCTGATTTCTGTGCAGATTCAATTGCTAGCAACCGTTCGTAACAAGCTTCCTGCGTCTTAGCGAGTTTGTGCCTGAAGCTATACCCCGCCCAAAGACCGAAGAAGCTTGACGTTGCCATCACTGATACTAAATTCTCAGTGACAAAATATCTTACTTTGGTATGATTCCAGAGCCAGGTATCAACAAAAGAGCCAAGGCTAGTTAGTCCCCATATTGCTAGGGCAAAGACGACTATTATAACAACAAACAAAGCGATCTTGAACAAGGTTTCGTATAGGTCGCTGTTTGTTATCCGCCTCCACCGTTCTGAGTCCAAAAATTTATTTAGTTTGTTCATAAGCTTACTCCGCATTCCAAATACATTTTTTTATGTTCGGGGCAAAACCGTCATAGATACTGCAAGACGTTATCACAAGTCTATTACTCAGCTCCGCAGGAGAGAAATTTTCTTTTGTTACCAGACCACCAAAACATTCTTTCAAGAAGCTTGGTCTGTAGCCGGACACCCCGCTAATGTTTATCTCTACGATTTTGTAACAGCTGAGTTTGCTTACAATGATCTCCCGCAGTCGTTCACCGGAGTTTTTACAACTCGATTTCAGAGCACCGCCTGGGAACTTAGAAAAATCTTTAGCCACGTTTATAACACACCAATCATTGCTCATTTGCACGTACCCTTTCTTGACTATCAATTTCTTTACAAAACTATTCACATTCAGCTAGTCTCGTGTTAACAATGCCTAAGGAAACTTCGTTCAGGGATTTCATTTCACTATAACAAGAGTCCTGACTCCCGCCTAGTGCTGGGAGGAACATAGTGTTGAACGAGTGCATAGCTTGACAAAATTTAATGAACTGGATCATTGGGTCTTTTAGATCCATCCCAGCATTTATTAATGGTATGTAGAGTTCATGAAAATCCCTGAACCCCTTGAACGAAAAAATACTGGCTTTCATTCTCACGATAACGCCGTAGCTATCGAGATCGTAGTTCGCTAGTCTTTTGTTGTGTCCAACATACTTGATAGACTTTACGTCAGCTAGGAATTTCCTATACTCTTCTTCATGGTCTACCTCAAAGTGTGCTTTGTGAGCAACCAGCAAGTCAAATATTTCACGGTGAACGAACATGCTTGACGAGTAGGGAGGTATGTATTTTCTATCATTCACAACATTCTCTACGCTGATCCCATACTCTTCAGACAGGATATGAATATTCTCGTCATCATCCAGTTTTTCTATTCCACCGTAGCCATTGTATTCTCCGAAAATAGGGAGAGCCACGGGAGCGAACACATCATGAGGGTAGAGAAAACAATTATTATTCTCCAGAGGCTTTGTGTATGCTCTGTCGTGAGACTCTCCTAACATGATGTACACTATGGGGTCACCATAGGAAATACTCAATCCCGATACTGAACAACTTACGTTATAGCAACCCATTGTGTAACCTTTCTTTGATAATTTTCAGGATTGTGAGCTTACATCCACCCTTGAGTCCGTGTACAGTTGTTACATTTACGCTTTTGGAAACTTACTTCAGAGTAGTCAGGGCCGGGGGCTACTCCAATGCCCCATGTATGAAAGAGAACGTGAATCATCCCGCTAAGTATATTCATAGTATTTACTTTTTACCGCCATTTCTTTTGAAACCAAACATTGATCTCTTTTTCTTGTTAATCTTTTCAAGCGAATGTCTTGAGTCCAGGACATGCTTTGGGGCACGCGTTTGCTCGCTAGGTATGATGTCTTCTGGCGTACTCGAATACGCCAGGTTATGATCATAGCTACATTCACCTGCCGTGCATAACGAGTACGGTGAGGAAGTGTAGTCTCCGCCGAATGCTGCCATCATTATTAATCTCCTTCTTGTTATGTTCACACGCTCACACGCTCACACACGCTCACACACTCACGCCCACTGATGTTCAGGCAATAGGGAAATTCCCATTACGCAGTACCCGTCTTCAATCCCATCAAGATCGTCATCGAGCATATACATGACGCGGACTTGGGCGGTATTCCCGGTATAGTCTTCGGCCTCACAATCGTACTCTTGCAATACCAGGGTGTCCCCGTTGTCATAGCCTCTGTCGTCTCTTCTGACTTCAAAAGTCTTCCGTCC
This sequence comes from uncultured Campylobacterales bacterium, assembly GCA_964650375.1. GTDB lineage: Bacteria > Campylobacterota > Campylobacteria > Campylobacterales > Sulfurospirillaceae > JAADIZ01. Next base: position 5,248 of record CAZYTB010000142.1, read on the forward strand.
GGCTACTATGTCATCGAAATATTTTTGATTAATTTTTAGCATATGAATCATATCCCGACCTGCTGTACTTTGAACTCTTCATGTTCCCGCTTTAGAATATAGTTTAGGTAGATAGAAGCACAACCCTCGTCTACGACAGACACAAGCTCCCATCCTTGTTTACCAAGCTCGTTTAGTCTCTCTTTTATCTCGCACCCGACTAACAGCTTTGAAAATTCTTTCGTATCATACTCGAATGTTTTCATATCACTTAGTCTAACCTTTCT
>CAZYTB010000143.1:0-5329 GCA_964650375.1 uncultured Campylobacterales bacterium
ATAGACTAAAATATGATGAAATTATCCAAAGAAAATTTATAGAATGCAAGGAAAATCATAATACTTTTAGTATCATATTTTTTGACATAGACAATTTCAAAAAAATAAATGACATTTTTGGACACGACAATGGTGATTTGGTTTTAAAATCTCTTTCAAGAATTGCAAAAAGAACACTAAGAAAAAGTGATGCACTGTTTAGGTGGGGTGGTGAAGAATTTACACTATTGGTGGATGATCATCTTGCAAAAGCTACAGAATTAGCAGAAAAACTAAGAATAACATTTGAAAAAAAACTCCATATTAAATCTCATCCGATTACCGTAAGTTTTGGTGTTACAGAAGTTTGCGAAACTGATGATATCAGTAGTTTCTTTAAACGCGCTGATGACGCTATGTATCAAAGCAAACAAAACGGCAGGAACCAAGTAACATCGGTTAGTTGCTTAAAAATATAGATAGAAAAATAAGATTTTTAATGTGCTTAAAGCATGTGTTAAGTTAGCTTTACATAAAATAAGATAAATTTTATCTGATTGTATTCATCACAACCTTAAAGCCGCCATTATCAAAGTATTAAGATTGTGATGAGTATAATAAAATACATGAAACTCAGCAAGGAGATTGGATGTTAGAGATTAGATGGCATAGCCGTGCCGGTCAAGGTGCAGTAACTGGAGCTAAAGGCTTAGGTGATGTTGTTGCAAACACAGGAAAAGAAGTTCAAGCGTTTGCTTTTTATGGTTCAGCAAAAAGAGGAGCTGCTATGACAGCCTACAATAGAGTAGATGATAAACCTATCATAAATCATGAAAAATTTATGGTACCAGATTATGTACTTGTGATTGATCCGGCTCTTGCAATATCAGCAGACATTACGGCTCATGATAAGGAAGACACCAAGTATATCATAACTACTCATCTTTCAAAAGAAGAGCTTATAAAGCTGGTGCCAAAGCTCGAAGGTAAATCAGTCCATACAGTAGATTGCATGAAAATATCAATGGACACAATAGGTAGAGCCATTCCAAATACTCCAATGCTTGGAGCTTTGATGAAGGTTTCGGGAATGTTTGATATAGAATACTTTAAAAATGCGATGCTTAAAGTTCTTAGCAAATTTCCACAAAAAATAATAGATGCAAATATGGCTGCGATAACTCGTGCATATAGCGAAGTTAAATAGGAAGGAAAAAAATGGAATATTTAGGATGGGATCAGGTTGAAGCCGGAGCAGTTATTCCTTCATTTGAAGATAAAAATTGCAACATTGTTGATCTAAAACAAGAAGATAGAAATTATGCAAAAACAAACTCTTATACTACAAGTGTTGCAGATTGGAGAGTTTTTAAACCAGTTTTTAACAAAGATGTTTGTATAGATTGTCAAAATTGTTGGATATTTTGTCCAGATACTGCGATAATCGCGAGAGATAAAGATATGCTTGGAATCGATTATGATCATTGTAAAGGATGTGGGATTTGTGCAGAAGTTTGCCCAACCAACCCAAAATCACTCATAATGTTTTCTGAAAATGATGAAAATGAAGTAGTATTATCTCAGTGGCCTGAGAAAATAAAGAAGGAAAAGTAATGGCAGAAAAATTAGAATTACAAGAAGTAGAAGTTTGGGATGGCAATATGGCTTTTGCTCAAGCTATGAGACAAGCTCAGATAGATGTAGTTGCGGCTTATCCGATAACTCCATCAACTCCAACAATTCATGGTTATGCACAATTTTTAGCTGATGGCTATATAGATGGCGAATTTATTCTAGTTGAGAGCGAACATGCTGCGATGAGCGGCTGTGTTGGTGCTGCTGCGGCTGGAGGAAGAGTAGCGACTGCTACAAGTAGCCAAGGTTTTGCTTTGATGATTGAGGTTTTATACCAAGCAAGTGGTATGAGACTTCCTGTAGTTTTAGGCTTGGTTAATCGTGCCTTAGCTTCTCCTCTAAATGTAAACGGAGATCATTCTGATATGTATCTAGGAAGAGATGCTGGTTGGATTATGATAGATGGTTTTAATGCGCAAGAAGCTTATGATTTAATGCTTATGGCATTTAAAATAGGTGAAGATCTGAGTGTTAGACTTCCTGTTATGGTAAACCAGGATGGTTTTATCACTTCTCATACTGCACAAAATGTTATACCATTACAAGATGAAGAAGCATATAAATTTGTAGGTGAGTACAAAGAAGTAAATCCGATGCTTGATTTTTGCAAACCTGTGACTTACGGAGCTCAAACTGAAGAAGATTGGCACTTTGAATTTAAAGCAAGACAACATAAAGCATTGATGGACTCTACAAAAGTTATTGAAAATGTTTTTGCAGAGTTCAAAGAGCTTACTGGAAGAGTTTATAACTCTGTTGAAAGTTATATGATGGATGACGCAGAAGTAGCTATTGTAGCTCTTGGAAGTACCGTTGAGAGCGCCAGACAAGCTGCAAAAGATTTGAGAGAAACTGAGGGCATAAAAGCTGGTGTTGTAGCTACAAGACTTATAAGGCCATTTCCTTTTGAAGAAGTTAAGCAAGCCCTAAAAGGAGTAAAAGCTATCGCAACACTTGATAGAAGTGCACCTGGTGGTACTCTTGGTATGCTCTTTAATGAAATAAGTGCGGCCATATATCAAAGTGATAGCAGACCAATTATAAACAATTATATCTATGGTCTTGGCGGTAGAGACATGACTCAAGAGAATATAAAAGAGATTTATAAAGATATAAAGAAAAATGCAGATGCTGGTAAATTAGTGACACCATTGCAACAATTTAGTGGATTAAGAGGCCCTAAGCTCTCTTTTTTCAATTAGGAGTAGATAGATGAGTAAAATTATAAAAAATTTAAAACAATTTTCAACATCAAATGACAGGTTTGAAGGTGCTCACCTTTTATGCCCGGGATGTGCACACTCAATCATAGTAAGAGAGCTTTTAAACTGTACTGATGATAATTTAGTAATTTCAAGTGCAACAGGTTGTCTGGAAGTTTGTACAGCTGTTTATCCTCATACTTCTTGGGATACTTCATGGATACATATAGGTTTTGAAAATGCTGCGACTGCGGCAAGTGGAGCTGAAGCCATGTATAAAACACTAAAAAGAAAAGGAAGACTCAAAGATCCTGACAAACCGGTTAAGTTTGTAGCTTTTGGAGGGGACGGTGCTACTTATGATATAGGATTTCAATTTCTAAGCGGCGCGGTTGAAAGAGGTCATGACTTTACATATATCTGTCTTGACAATGAAGTATATGCGAACACAGGAGGCCAGCGAAGTAGCTCAACTCCAAGAGGAGCGAGCACTACTACAACTCCGGCTGGGAGAGTAAGTTATGGTAAAAAGAAAACTAAAAAAGACATGATAGCCATCATGGCTGCAAATGGCGCTCCATATGTTGCGCAAGTTGCACCAAACAAATGGAAAGATATGGTTAAAAAGTACCAAAAAGCTCTTGCAACTGAGGGTCCTGTATATATCAATGCTATGAGCGCATGTACGACTGAGTGGAAATTTCCAGCGCATGAAACTATAGATGTGAGTGATTTAGGAACCGATTCACTTGTATTTCCACTTTACGAGATAGAAAATGGTCACAAGTTAACTATCACTTATAGACCTAAAAATATCGTTCCTGTAAGAGACTATCTAGGAGTTCAAGGAAGATTTAAACACTTATTTAAAAAAGAAAATGAATATCTTATAGATGAAATGCAAAAAGAAGTCAATGCAAAATGGGAGATGCTTCAAAGAAGAGAAGAAGCAGGAGTTTAGAAAAACAGATAGGCTATCAGTGATAGCCTATCAAATTGGATAAAAATGAAACATTTTCTAAAAGAGATATATGGAGCAGGAATACTCTTTTTTTACTTCCTAAAGTGGCCATACATCATCGGTTTTGGATATTTTTACTATGAAGGCCTCTATAAAAACAGCTACACTCTTATAGTTTTATGGCTCTATTGTATCTTTCTCGCCATAAAAGATTTAATCTACTTTGTAAAAAATGGCTCAAGATGCGATGCTAAAAAATAGTTAATTAAAAAGAATTTTATATGCTGTCTTATCATCAAAATCTTTATATATACTTTTAAGTGATTTTATATCATCTTTGACATAATCGATATTTTTTACTCTTTGTTTAAAAAATGTCAATTCTTTTTTAGCATTTTTCAAATCATGTTCTAATATAAACACAAAACCACTGTATTCTGATGCATAATGATGACCTATCTTCAAAGCTTTTGATGCACTTTTTTGAGCTGAGTCTTTATCTCCTCCAAGCAAATAGTACCAAGATGCTTTTGCAAACATCCCATCTGTGTCTATAGCTTTTGCATAAGATATGCATCTATCTTGATAGCTTAAATCATGTTTTATTTTTACATAGTAATCACATCTTGCCATATCTTTACCAACAGTGCAACCCTTGCAAGCAACCTGAGCTTGCAAACCAACAAACAAAAAACATATCGTACATAGTATTTTCAACAACTAATATCCTTATCTCATTTAATAGCTTTAAGCTAGATGACTATTTATAAAAGTCTAAATAGTTGCTCTGAATTCTATTTGCTCATCAGAATATAAAGGTTTTATAATTTTTCTGATACCATGACCTGCATCTGGTTCTTTTATTATGTCTATTAATTGATATTTTAATAAAAGCTCTAAATCAGCATTTAAACTTGATGGTGATTTTTTGAGTTCATTAAGCATCACACTATAATATACCTTTGTTTTATTTTTAAGATATTGTATCAATTTAGTTCTTTGTGGTTTTAAAATATTTAACAAATCATTCGTTTCCATCCAAATTGTATGTTTTGGAGTTACTTTTTTATTTTCGTCAATTTGCTTGGCTGTTTGCAAGGCGGAATCAAAAAAATCTTCAATTGTGCCGTTTTGAATATTTACCATATTAAAAACTCCTTTATATCATTTTTGAATCGCAAAACCAATTCTTCATAAATTTCAAAATTATCAATTTCCGTGATTTGTCCAAGATAATGCTTATGATGGAAATCATGACTATTGTCATAGCCAATAACTCTTCCATTATCGCCAACAAAAACATTTTTGTTTATATAAGCCATATTGTATTTTAGAATTACATTCTCATATTCCCAAGCTTCAAATTTAATAATTCCACCACCTTTTTCAAACGGAACTATAAACTGCTCATAAATTGTTTTAATATAATTTTTCTTTTTCGATTTAGCCGTAAAAAAATTATAACAGATTTATTTATAATTGTAAAGCTGTTGTATTAACCCAAATAATTCCATAACATTCCCAATACCTCCAAATTCATAAAAAGTTCATC
>CAZYTB010000144.1:0-5230 GCA_964650375.1 uncultured Campylobacterales bacterium
CTACGCGGCATCGAGTTCTCTACGTTTTTCCATATCGTAGAGGATACGTTCTCTGGCCTTGTCGATGCCGAGTTCCTTCCGCTTCTTGTCGATATGCGCAATCATCAACTGCGCCGCCTTGATCGGATCCGACTCGAACGCCCACATCCCCTTCAAGGTGTCTTCGTATTTCTCAAACAGATACTTGGTGACCGCCTCGCTGTTCGTCGTCGGCCAGGTCACACCAAAGACGGTGAAGACACCGCTGGCCACGAAGTACTCGCCAATGGAGATGGCTTTCTCGCTCATCCACTCGGGCGCCGCGCCCGCCGCCGGCAGGTCACTGATGTCGTCACCCAACCCGCCGTCCTTGACCATGGCGGTGGCCGCCATCAAGATACGGCTGTTGTCCACGCAGCTTCCCACGTGCAATACCGGCGGGATACCTACGGCTTCGCAGACCGATTTGAGTCCGTCTCCCGCGTGCTCCAAGGCCGCTTCCGGGGTCATGAGCCCCGCTTCCCCGGCCGCCATGGCACTGCAGCCCGTCACCAAGACCAAGACGTCGTTCTTGATGAGTTCTTTGATCATGGTCAGGAAGGCGGAGTTGTGCTGGACCCGGGCGTTGTTGCAGCCGACGACTCCCGCCACGCCCCGTATCCGGCCGTTGATGATGTTGTCGTTCAAGGGACGATACGAGGCACGGAACATGCCGCCCAAGAGGTAGTTGATGGTCTCGTGGCTGAAGCCCACCACCATCTCTTTGCTCTCGTCCGGTATGATGACCCGGCTCTGGTCCCGTTTCTCGAAGTTGTCAATGGCCAGCTTGAGGATCTCTTTGGCCACTTCCAAGGCCCGTTCTTCGTCAAACTGGATGTGCTGCGCCCCCTCGATCTTGGCCCTCCGGTCGGTGGTGATGAGCTTGGTGTGGTAGCAGGAGGCTACCTGAAAGAGGGATTCCATCTGACACTGGACGTCGACGGTCATGAGTTCCACGGCCCCGGTGGTGATGGCCAGTTCCTGCTGCAGGAAGTTGCCCGCAACCGGTATGCCGTGCCGCATGAGTATCTCGTTGGCGGAGCAGCATAGCCCACCCAGGTTGATGCCCTTGGCCCCTTTGCTCTCGGCATATTTGAGCATCTCGGGATCCTGGGAGGCGATGACCATCATCTCGGGCAGTAGAGGCTCGTGGCCGTGGATGATGATGTTGACTTCGTCTTTCTTCAGGATGCCCAGGTTGACTCTTCCCGCCACCGGCTCGGGCGTCCCGAACATGACGTCCTGCAGCTCGGTGGAGATCATGGAGCCGCCCCATCCGTCGGCCAGGGCCGTCCGGGCGGCGTGCATGAGGATGTTTTCATAGTCCTGGTCCACGCCGATGTGGGTCCGGTGGAGCATTTCCACCACTTCACGGTCCACGCCCCTCGGGGCGATGCCCAGGTTCCGCCAGATCTCCTGGCGCTTCAACGGGGCCCGCTTGAGGAAGATGATCTCTCCTTCCTGCTTGCCAAATTCCGCCAGGCAAATCTCGCCCACTTCCACGGCGATGTCCTTGAGATCCCGATCGTCGATCTCTACGCCCAGGTCCATGGCGATCTGATAGAGCTTCTGCTCGTCTTTGATGGTGAAGTCTTTCAGCTCGCCCTTGGCGGCCTTCAAGAAGGTCTCGGCCACGCCCCTGGCATGGTCACTATGGGCGCTGGCCCCCGCCGCGACCATCCTCGCGAAGTTCCTCGCCGCGATGGTCTCCGCCGTGGCTCCGCAGACTCCCGTCCGCTTCGCCTTCTCCTCGGGGGTCTCTTCCCGGTTCTTCGGCGCCGGGACCCGACACGGCCCCATCGCGCAGTTCTTGCAGCACGCTCCCCCGGCCCCTATCGGACACGGCTTGATCCGCGCCGCACGGTCAAATACGGTATCCACTCCATCCTGTACCGCCTTCTCGTACGCCTCCAACGTCGCTTTGTCTACACTGACTGGCTTGGCTTCTGCCATGATTCGCTCTCCTTTCGAATATTCTTCTTTATCTCTTTTACCGAGTTGGCACCTTTCAGTTGGCCGCCATAAAGTCGTTAATGATTTCTTTCGTCAGCTTGATGGATTCCGGATGCCGCATGATCAGGATATCCGAACCCGCCAACAATAACAACATCGCCGTCACACATTCAATAATGATAGCCCGTTTCTTGGGATCACCCATCAAGGGGTCTTCTTCCGGCGTCAGCTTCGCTTCCTTCGATTTCCAGACCTCCTTGGCCATGTTGTTGATCATCGGGAATTGAAGCCTCTCGTCTTCCTGCGTCAGGGCCGCCAACATGAGCCGCTCCATGACCGAGTAGGAATACTCGATGCCGTAACCCAAACCGCCGGTCGTGGGATCGATGAGGATTTTATCATCGGAAACCCCCAGGTTGCCCAGCAGGATGTTCATCTGCTTGGCCAGGTTGATATCGATCGGGGAAGAAGAAATACAGGTATGCTGATAAGCGATGATACTTCCGCCGATCTGCTTGTGGTCGCCCTCTTCCACCGGGCCGATGGCCAGGTTTTTACCATGGGTCTTCTCGCAGATGAGCTTCAAGACCTCGGTGTCTTTTTCGTGACTGGCCGTTCCCCACACGATCAGGGGGACACCATTGATCGCGTCCAAAACCTTCAGAACTATATCAGCCGCCTGGTCCGCGGGCACGTCTTTGTCATTGGGATCCGTGCTGATCATCTGGATGCAGATCATTTCCGCGCCGTAATCCTCAACGCACTTCTTCGCCCACGCCGCCGGATCATGCACCACGTCTTTGAAGGGTTCCAACGCGTGCTCGGGCCAGTCTTCCGGTTCCATGTCCCAGATCTCCATCGCGATTCTTGGGGGATTGGGACGTTCACCCTCAAACAAATAAAAAGGCAGAGAGGTCTCCCCCCCTACCGTCACAGCTTTATCTCCCACCCCCAAGGTAATCGTACGAATCGCGCCCTTGTAGGTTCTTTTCGGTATTTCAATCGCCACTGTTATCCTCCTTTTTTCTCAAACAAAATTAAACGGAAATCCCCTCTCTTTACGCGGGATTCTTCCTTTTCTCACTTCCATACCAAGAGTTACTGTACCAGTAACGCTCCGCCGTCTGGAGATATTTCAGCCGCCACTCACGGTTAAACAGTCTTTCCCGCCAATCGATCTTCTCTTTTCCGGGCTCTGTTTCCCCAGGCTCAAACGTATCAGCAAGGACCTTTACCTTTGTGCCATCAGGGAGTTCCTTTTCCTCATACTTGTATTCTGCCATCGACATGCCTCCTTTGTTTTATTTTAGCAATTATACACTCAAATTTTAGTCAACTCCCTATAACAGGAAGTTCGCTGTTTTTCAAGTCTAAATTTTCACAAAATCGATTTATCATGGGATCCACGTTTCGAAAATCTTGTTGGCCTCCACCACGGCGGGGGTATCGTCCGGCAACTGGATCGTCGGTTTCCCCTCCAGATCGAACTCGGCGATGGTCTCGTCCGCCGGGAGAATACCCGCGAGTTTCAAACCGATCTCCTCCACCAGCTTTTCCATCTTTGGATCGAATTCCCCCTGAACCCGGTTAACGATGAGGGCAAGTTCCTTGATATTCAAACCCAGTTCTCTTACAACCTCCAGAATCCTCCCCGCCGTCCGGATTCCCCGAACCGTCGGGTCGGACACCACGAAGAGCAGATCCACATTCTGGGTCGTCAGGCGGCTTAGGTGCTCCATCCCCGCCTCGTTGTCGATGACCACGTATTTATAGTTTTGTGTCAGCACATCGATGAACCGCCGCGCCAGGGAATTGGCCGCGCAGTAGCATCCCGGTCCCTCGGGACGGCCCATAACGATGAGGTCGTAGTCTTTCTCCTCGATCACGGCCTGCTGGACCTGCATCTCGAACCAGATATCCTTCGTCATCCCTACCGGCACGTCCTTTTTCATCTGCTCCCGTGCCTCGCCAATCGTCTTGGAAACCTCCACGCCAAGAACCTCGTGAAGATTGGCGTTGGCATCCGCGTCGACGGCCAGAATGGGTTTTTTCCCTTTTTTGACGAGGTAGTTAATGACCATTCCCGTAAGCGTGGTCTTCCCCGTCCCTCCCTTGCCTGATACCGCAATGGTAAACGCCATTGTTTTCTCTCCTTATGCCGCCTTCTCGGCTCTCAATATTTTCATGATGTTCGGGAATGCCGATTCGTCCGTATGGGGCAGAAACATGGCCGCCACGTACTCGTCCATGAAACGCGGATAGTTGGACAGCTCGATGTTGGTCATCATGTTGGCGATATTCTCCGCCTCTTTCAGCAAATCCTTAGAGAAAGACAACAACCGCGCACCCAGCAAAGACCCGTTCCCCACGAACATGAACTTCTCATCGGGTATATCGGGGAGAAGGCCGATCATCTTGGCCGCCTCCAGATCGATGTAATGTCCAAATCCACCGGCGATAATGACTCGATCCAGGTCGTTGAAGGTCATATCCGCCTGATCCAGCAGAACCTTACAACCCGCGTAGATCGCCCCCTTGGCCCGGATCAAATTGTCGATATCGATCTCCGTCAGGGTAATGTCCTGATCGACAGCGTTCTCATCCGCCCAGGACAGGACATACTCGTAGCCGTCTTCACCCTTCCTGATCCGATTGGTTGGAAGGTCATGTCGAAACTTTCCATTTTGATCGAGGGCCCCTGTCTCCAGAAGCTCGGCGACCGTGTAAATCAAGCCGGAACCGCAGATTCCCTTCGCCTTGGCACGACCAATCGTCATCAACATGGGTTCGTACGTGGCAGGATTGATCCTGACCTGTTCGATGGCCCCACGTGTCGCCCGCATCCCGAATTTGATACCGCCTCCTTCGAAGGCGGGACCCGCGGAACAGGAAGCGCTCATCAGCCAGTCCTTGTTCCCCAGGACGATCTCTCCGTTGGTCCCGATATCCATGAAGAGGGTCAAATCCTCCCGCTGGAAAATCCCGGATCCCAAGACGCCCGAAACGATGTCTCCGCCGATGTAACTGGCCACCATGGGGAAGATGTAAATATGGACATGTTCCCCCAGCTCGATTCCCGCGTTGACCGCGCGCACGGGTGGCAGAAAGTTGGCCGTCGGGACATACGGATCCTCTCTCAGATACTTGGGATTCAGTCCCAAAAAGAGCTGCGTCATGGTGGTATTTCCTGCAATAACCATATGGGAAACATGTTCTCTTTCCACGTTGGCCATTTTAAGGAGTTCTTTGATAATCTTGT
>CAZYTB010000145.1:0-1060 GCA_964650375.1 uncultured Campylobacterales bacterium
CTTGTACTTCCCCCAACTAAAACAATCTCTTTTATTTCACTTTTATCTAAGTCGGAATCTTTTACAACTTCTTTGATTTTAGTTATTGTTTCCTCAACTAAATCTTCAATTAAAGATTCAAATTTTGCTCTTGTTATCTTTTTAACTAAATGTTTTGGACCACTTGCATCTGCTGTGATAAATGGAAGATTTACTTCTGTTTCTGTAGAACTGGAAAGCTCTTTTTTAGCATTTTCAGCAGCTTCTTTTAATCTTTGTAATGCCATTACATCATTTTTAAGATCAATTCCTTGATCATTTTTAAATTCATTTGCTAAAAAATCTATCAATCTATTATCAAAATCATCTCCACCTAAAAATGCATCTCCACCAGTTGAAAGAACTTCAACGACACTGTCGCCAGTTTCTAAAACAGTAACATCAAATGTACCGCCACCAAGGTCATATACGACTATCTTCTCAGCTTCTTTTTTTTCTAAACCATACGATAAAGCTGCGCTTGTAGGCTCGTTTATAATTCTAAGAACATTCAATCCGGCAATTGTTCCGGCTTCTTGTGTTGCCTTCCTTTGAGAATCATTAAAATAAGCTGGCACTGTTATAACAGCATCATTCACTTCTTCTCCAAAAAATGCTTCAGCATCTTCTTTTAACTTCATTAAAACTTTTGCACTTATCTCTTGTGGGGTATAAACCTTGTTACCAATTTCTATAGCACAAGCTCCATTTCTATCAACTATTTCATAAGGAAGTCTTTTTTTAGCTTCTTGTGATTTTTCTTCCTCACACATCAAGCCCATAATTCTTTTTATAGAATATATTGTTCTTTTAGGATTTGTTACTGCTTGTCTTTTTGCAGTATCACCAACTAAAATTTCATCTTTGTCTGTAAAAGCCACAATAGAAGGAGTTGTATTTTTACCTTCTTTATTTGGGATAACTTTACTATCCCCATGCTCATATATTGCGACGCAGGAATTTGTTGTTCCTAAGTCTATTCCGATTACTTTTCCCATTTTTTATCCTTTATTGTTTTTTATTTTACTGTCTTCTTTAACTT
>CAZYTB010000145.1:1160-5210 GCA_964650375.1 uncultured Campylobacterales bacterium
GGGCAAAGCCCGAGTTAAATTCATCTCAACTGAAGCTTTGCCTTTGGCAAGAAACTTCGTTATTTACTGTCTTCTTTAACTTGGGCAAAGCCCGAGTTAAATTCATCTCAACTGAAGCTTTGCCTTTGGCAAGAAACCTTTACATTGCACACTTTCTTCTTTTTTATTTAGCAATGCTCACCATTGCTGGTCTGAGTACTCTATCTTTGATTTTATATCCTTTTTGAAAAACTTGTAAAATCTCTCCTGCATTCTTATCTTTACTATCAAGTTGCATCACTGCTTCATGAAAATTTGGATTAAATTCCCCTTCTATGTTAACCAATTCAATTCCATGTTTTTCGAAAGTTTTTTTGAACTGATCTATAGTTAAATTAATTCCATCCTTTACCTTAGCTAAAAGTGCTTCAGTTTGAACACTTTCATCAACTTCACTAGAATACAATGCCATTTCTAAAGCATCAATTATTGGTAAAAGATCTCTGGCAAAAACTTCATGGGCATAGCTAATTGCCATCATTTTTTCTTTTTCCATTCTCTTTTTAATGTTTTCGAAATCAGCTTTTTCTCTAAGGTATTTATCTTCTAACTCATTTAATTGATTTCTTAATAAATCAATCTCACTAGCTTCGTCTATTGGTTCATTAGTTATCTCCAGTTCATCATCATTTTGAACAATCTCTTCATCTAATTTTTCTTCATCCATCATTACTCCTTTATATTTTTATTCCTTTGCATTATTAAAAAAACCTTCAAAATCACTATCAAGCCTGCCTAAACAAAACATTTGCAAATCATCATCTTGAATCGATGCATTATGTTTTATTGCCATACAGCCTTCCGGAACAAAATCATCAAAATATATTCCAATATTTAATGAATCTAAAAATTGAGGCTCTATCACCTTATCTATAAACTCTTCACTATTTAATTCTTTTGCAATTTTATACAATTCATTTTTACCTTCTCTAAGAAGAGATGCTTGCAAAAAAATATGTTCTAATTTGTTATACAATTCATACAAACCAACAGAGGATGAGATCTTTCTCAAATCCTTCATGCTGTATCCAATTAAATTGTTTAAAAATATTTCAATCTTTGGATGATATTTCAAAACAACTTCTTCATCATCAAAAACTAAAATCAAGAAACGCGTTCCAACCCTCATCAATTCTTTAAAAGTGGAATTTTTACTTTTTTTTAAAATGCAATACAAACCATAATCACGAATTGAATTTTGTACCTTATCAATATCTTCAATAGCAATTGAAACAGCTGGGTCAATTCTGCTAGACCAATAATTCCTCAGTGCACTGTTTGTAGGAATTCTACCACTACTGACATGTAGCTGTATGAGCGCACCTTCCTCTGATAATTGCTTAAAATATATCCTTATGGTAGAGGGTGAAATATTTAGAGTCATTCTCTCTTGAAGTTCGCTTGATCCTATTGGACTTTTGGACTTCAGGTATTCCTTAATAATTGACTCTAAGATTAAATCTCTTTTAGATATTTTCAAGACACTATCCTTTTTTAGACAAAAAATGAAAAATCAATCTCACTAAAATTTACCCCTATACCGCCTAATTCAACCTCAAAGTAGAATTAGCACTCTATAGCTTCAATTGCTGATGCAATTATACAACATTGAGTGCTCTTTTGTCAAGTATCTTTCTTTAGTCTCTTAGACTAAAGTTTCTTTATTGATATATTTATCACAATATTAAGTATAATTTTTATATAATAAAAAGATGATAAATAATATAGATGATAAAAATAATAAAAATAGAACTGTGGCACATGGCTTCTTCTTAGCAATTTCAACCTCAATCGCAGAACCTTCTACAATTCTTCCTCTAATGGTCAGCCATTTTGGTGGCGGAACAGTACTAGTTGGAATATTTGCAGCGCTTCTAAGAGGTGGAGCGATACTAGTTCAAATGGTAGCTGCATTTTATGCACAAAGTTTTACATTGGTAATGCCATATATAAAAAGAGTTTTTTTGACAAGATTTTTATCATGGTTTGGTATTGGAATAATTATTTTTTTAATTGGGGATAAAAATAAAAGTATTACACTCTCGCTAATAGGACTAGGATTATTCATTTTTAGCTTTTCAGCTGGTTTTGGAGCAATTTATTTTAGAGAATTATTAGGGAAAATGTTTTCGCACAAATATCGTGGAAAAGTTATGGCAACTAGACAATTTTTTGCAGGTCTTGGTGCAATTATGAGCGGAGCAGTTGCTGGTTGGGTATTAAATCATTTTGAAGCACCGATAAGCTATGCATATTTATTTTTAGTTAGCGGATTATTGATGGCCATAGGTTTTATTATTTTTGCAAGATGTGAAGAACCTATAAAGGAAAAAGTTACTCAAAAAGAAGAAAGCTTTCTAAAATTTATAAAAAAATCTTTTTCTCTACTCAAAAATGAAAAAAATCTACAATACCAAATTTTAACATATTTGTTATCGTATTCATATCTTTTTTCACTACCTTTTATAATACTTGACGCAAAAGAAAAAATTCACTTAGATGGTACAGCTATAGGACTTTTCATTTCAGCCCAAATGCTTGGAGCTACTCTTAGTAATCTTTTATGGGGTAAACTATCGGGAAGCGGTAAAAATCGTCTTATTGTTCAAATATCTACGATGGTAATGTTTGTTATTTTCACAACTCTTATATTTTTCTCTAATCTCTATATTTATATTGCTGTCTTCTTTTTAATCGGAATGGCATTAGACGGATTTAGGTTAGCATTTACAAACTTATTGCTCATAATAGCACCAGAAGATAAAAGACCTATATATGTTGCACTTCAAGCAAACATAGGATCGATTGGAATTTTCTTTTCTATTATTGGAGGGTTAATTTTAAAATTTAGTAATTATGAATCTTTATATATTTTAACTACTTGTTTAATGTTTCTTACTTTTTTTATTTCGTTTAAGCTAAAAGATGCTTCTAAATAAAAGGGTTTTTGGCTTTTTTTGATTTTAGGATATACTTGAATAATGTTATTATTTCTTTTTTAAAATTTTTCACTCTTTGAAAAAAATTTTTTCTTTCTTGCAAACATACAAATAACTCATTTAATGCCTGTTTTTCACTTCTACTTAAAGTACTCATGCTTTCTCCTCTAAACCAGTACGAATGCGTTTTGTTAAACGCAAAACTTCTTCATCTTCAAGCTCACTTAGCATTTTAAATATAGCAATAGCAGCTTGTGGTTGGGAATTTCCAAGTCTCCAATCTTGATATGTTCTCATCGAAATTCCTAGCCTCTTAGCCATTTCTCTTTGGCTTATTTTTTTTCCTAAGAACTTTGACTCTACGGCATTATGAAGGAGATTAAAAATATCATTAGTTTTCATAAGGGCTATTTTAACCAAGACAAAATTAATTACACATAAATACGAGTCAAATATAAATTATTATACCTAAAAAATTCATTTTATGACTACTTTTATAAAATATTTTATCATTTTTATGCAATTTATTACAATTTTACATACTTTATTATATGTTTTATACGAAAGAGTGTATATAAATGGTTGTTTTATGTAGTTTTTAGTTTATGGAGTCGAACCTATTTATTAAACAATAGGTCCAAATGGGTTACTTATCTCTAATAGATAATTCTTTGATAATTTCCATGTATTTATCGAAATCAGTTTTTTTAAGATATCTCATTAATCTTTTTCTCTGACCTACTAGTTTCAAAAGTCCTAGTCTCGAAGAATGATCCTTCTTATTTATCTTTAAATGCTCTGTTAAATCTAAAATTCTTTTAGACAATAGTGCGATTTGAACCTCTGGTGAACCTGTATCACTCTCTTTTCTTCCAAATTTGCTGACGATTTCTAATTTTTCCGCCGAACCTAAAGCCATAATGACCTCCTTGATTGGTATTACGAGTTTTACCTCGTTACTTTTTTAAAGCTTGTTATTATACCAGAAAAAATAAAAAAAGTCATTAAACTATAAATCCCCAAATAATTCCATAACATTCAACATACCTCCAAATTCATAAAAAACTCGTTT
>CAZYTB010000146.1:0-5191 GCA_964650375.1 uncultured Campylobacterales bacterium
GTATAAGCAACTCAATATAAGACCAGAAGTCAAAAGAAAAATTGATGAAAGAATCCAAAATTATAATTTGAATACAAAAATGGATTTATACACTAATCGAGAAGCGAGTTTTGAAGAAATTGCAGAGGCAGAAACACTCAGAAGCTTTGAAGCCCAAAGCAAAGAAATGGTGCAGCTAGATATGATGTTTAATGTAGATGGCTCAAGCGCATTTTTTGGTAGCCCAAATTGGTAAAGTTGTGCTTGGAAGTTTTAGCATTTAATAAGGGCACCAACAAAAGTAAAAGCCGAAAAACTTTAAAGCAAAAGTTTATAGTCATTCACTCTAGTTGGTCCTTCAGGTTATCAAATATTTTTATTACAGCCCTACACAGGGCAGCACAGAAAACAAGCAAACAAAAGCCCACCTCCCTATTCCTTAATTTGGTTGGCAATAGTCATTGGCACAAGGTTTTTCTCATACTTTGGTAAAAGCTAAGTTACATAATAATCCTTATAGTAGCTTTTTCGCTTGTTTCGCTTCGCTGCTCAAAAGTACTATAAGGTTATTATGTAAAATAGCCCGGCTTTCTATACGTTCACTACGTTCACAAAGCCTCTTCCCAAAGCACTCAAAAAAGCATAGTCCCAATAACTTTTGCCCGTTTTCACCCAAAACAAACAAACAAGAAAACAAACCCCTCCCAAAGAGGCGGCCTATTTTGCTGCGCACAAATTTAAGAAAGAGCCATCAAGGCAAAAAAAAAAACCCGTTAGGGCTTTCTTTTAAGGGTTGATGATTAAGGATCTGTTTCCATATCCTATTTTGAATCTCCGCTTATCTTTGTAAAGCTTGTCACATAATGACTTAGAGATTTTCGCTATTTTATAAACAGAGCAAAGCATATCTATATGCATAAATGCTTCCTTCTTACTTGTGCACTTTTTGAGGCCTCCGCTTAAATTGTCTAAAATTGTCATAGTCTTTTTGTATGTTTGATTAGATATATAAGTTACAACAATATTATGAGAAATGCAAATAAATACAATAAAGATACGGAGAAGTACAATGCTTCGATATTTATCTTTAAAACCGTTATAATATCTTTATATATAATAGGATTATTCTTAGTCTCCTTATTCGTACACGATTATTTTCTAGCACCGTGAAAGGTCGAGCCAGCTCCGTTATAAATCGCATCGCACCAATTAACAAACTGTTACACACTCAAACGGCAAAGGAGGTGGAAACAGATGAACTAAAACTAGTCCTTGAAAAGAATAAACCTTACTTGGGAAACTATTACTACGTGTTTGTTATACAGTATAGGACAGGCGCGAGAATATCGGAAGTGCTAAACATAAACCTGTCAAATATTAATGCGAGAGGCCAAATGTTTATAATAGGGCTTAAGGGAGGGCAAAATAGATTGATAGAATGTTACGAGGCTAGAGATTATATTATTAAATGTAAACGAGTTCATAAAGAGCCTTTTGAGTACTTGAACCGTTTTACGGCTTATCGTTTATTACAAAATATTGGCATTGGTAAGGTTAAAAAAGGTAATTCCGTTGCATCAGTAACCCATCTTTTTAGGGATGAATATGTTAAATCGGTAAGAAGTATTGCAATAGATAAAGAAGACATAAGCAGGAGTATAGGTCACAAAAGCACAAAATCAACCGAGTTCTATGGCAAAGATTAAGAGAGTAACCGCAAAGCAAACGAGAGGAGTGTTAAACGAATTATCAGGTGTCAATGATATACTAGAGTTCACTCGTAAAGGTGTTATAAAAGGGCTTAAGCAATCGGTACACGTGAAAAGACCCAACCAATATAAAAAATAGTTAAAATCCGTTACAAGTGTTAATACTGGGCTTTATGTTTGGTTTACTCTAGTTGGTTCGATAGTTTTACAGTGTCTTAATTTATAATCAATCTAAATAACAAAAAAATGGGAGTCATTAAGCAAGGTATTCTTGGAGGTTTTTCGGGCAAAGTTGCCAATGTAGTAGGTAGTTCTTGGAAGGGAATTGCAGTAATTAAAAGTTTACCTTTATCGGTAACCAATCCAAATACGGCAGGCCAGCAAGCCCAGAGGGGTAAAATGTCGTCCATAGTAGCTGCAGCGCGAATCCTTTTGGCCGCACTAATTCAGCCATACTGGAACCCTTTTGCACAAAAGCAATCGGGGTACAACGCATTTGTATCTGAGAACATCGATACTTTCGCGACTGCGGGCTTTACAACCTTTGCAGATTTCTTCTCTATGAGAGGAAGTTTACTTGGAGTTGTCACAGGTTCAATAATTTCAGATGATAGTTCTAATACTATTACAGTGCCTTGGACTGATAACTCAGGCACTTCAGATGCTTTGGCAACTGATGAAATGATCTTCGTAGTGTATAATGAAACACAGGATTATTGGATTACAGATGCTGGTAATGCAGTACGTTCCGATGGTTCTTATGCCATACCAGATGCAAATATGGTAACAGGTAATTCTTTGCACATTTACACAAGCTCAAGCAGACCTAATATTTCAAAGGTTTCTGATTCTGTTTATGACGCAAGCACAGTTGTAGCCTAGTTCTAGGCAAATCTTAAAAGTCTAAAGGGCAAAGGTTAAAACCCTTTGCCCTTTCTTTTTTATATTTGAATTAAAAATTATGGCAGTACAGGGCAAAGGAATATTAGGTAATCCAAAAGGTGTAATAGGTTCAATTAATTGTATCACTAGGCTAGGGCAAGGTATCATTCAAAAAAGAGCAACGGTAGCTAATAAATATGATAGATATAAGAATTTGTGGCTAGCTAATCTCAAGACAAGGCTAGCTACTTATTGGAACTTAATGTACCCAAGTGGTCAGCTTTACTGGTCTAATCTAGCAAATCTAAATGAGACAGGTGAGGCAGCATTTTATAGAATTACCCTAGAATCTATCTTTTCTATAAAGGGCAATGCAGAGGGTGGCTCTTTCTACCAACCAAGCGGCACTATGGGAGATCCAAATTTGAAATGTTTACATAATTTGAGGGATAATAATGTTTATATAACATTGCCTTATAACGGGTCTTTTTGGCAATCAGTGGGTAAAACAAGGGTTATTCTTCGTTCTTACTTTGTCGGTGGTGGTTTTTCTAATAATTCCTTTTCCTTAGGTCAAATAGAACCACGTACAATTATTTTACCTTCTAATATAGGCGTGTTTCCTGACCTAATGTATATAGCTATTGAAATGCGCAAATATTCTCCTAGCCTTAAGTGGTCTCTTGTTTTATCGGGTGCTTACGATCAATCATTCTTTTAATTATTTTTCTATAGGGATATGAGCAAATACAAAAGCGGAATCTTGGGAGCTATAAGCGGTAAAGTAGGCAATGCAGTTTGTTACAAGCAAAAAGGGCAAAACATTATCAGGTCGAGAACTCAAGCGAGAAATAAACCAGAAAATAAGGGCCGTTATTCAAATAGTATTGGTATTGCCCGTACCTCACTTTTGTGGCATCAGTCTAGGCCCTTGATAAATTTCCTTATGTCGATATTTAATGTGCAGGGAACTTTATCATACAATCAATTTGTAAAGGAAAGCATTAATAATTCTTTGGAGTCTAATCGTTCTTATATTAATAATCTGAACATAGGTGAGAGCCAATTTAATGCTAGTTTCTTTTATGGCGATATTGTATTTGTTGTGCCAAGCCTTATACAGCTATGGCTTCATAACATATCAAGCACAAAAATTCAAGGCATAAACGTTAAGCAACAATGGGGATATTATCTTCAATCAACACACAGTTGGCACCACTTTTCTAGCAGTGTTTCAAATAATAGTGTAGGCACAGGTTTCGATATTACTTTGGAGCCATCAGGCAGCTTTGTACTTTTATATAGTGTAATACGAACGGTTGATAATTTAACAAGTAGCCAGCTTGGTATTTCAGCAATGATAGTACCTTAATTACTCTTTTTAGATTACCTTATTCTCTTTTAAACCTACACTAAGCAAGTCATCTATTTATATTGGTTCTAAATAGTATATTCAATAGCTTTGTTAAACCAACGGGAAAGAAAGAAGCTCTACAGAGGTGTAACTTACCAGAGCCTAGTTGGTGTAACTCAAAAAGAGAAGTACGTGCCTTATCGCAATTCAGAAAGAATCTAGATAAGGCACTTTCTTTTGTCAAAAACTATGTTATATTTGAATTGAGTTATATTTTGTAGAAGGGATAAACTTTAAGAGCCTTGCAGCGTTGTACCTGTAAGGCTCTTTGCTTTGGTATTAAAGTACAAACAATCTATATTAGTATCAGAAGACTCGGAAGTACCGCAGTTAATTGGTTTATCTAACCTCCCATTCTACAAAATTCAAAAACACCATGTACAGCGGATTTAAAATACCGGTAGCTCGTTTTTCCCACAACTCAATACTAATTTATGAGCAGTCATACGATTTCCTCCCACGCACAGAAGCCCAAAAAGAAAACGAAAAAAATCTATCTCGTGGGCAATACAATGGTTATATGTCACCCAAAACAAAATCAAAAGTCAAACAGTATGTTAGCACTTGGGTTTCGGCTTGTGAAACACTTACTAGGCAAAAAACCTCTAAAAAACCCAAAAAATTACCCTATCTTACATTTGTTACGCTAACGCTACCCAGCAAACAAGGGCACGAGGATAACGAAATAAAGCGCACTTGTTTAATTCCGTTTATTCAAACACTCCAAAGAAAGTATAATGTTTGGAATTACTTTTGGAGAGCAGAGGCACAGCAAAACAATAACATACATTTCCATCTTATTGTTGATAGTTACATCGACCACACCGATCTTAGAGATGAATGGAATATGTGCATAAATAAATTAGGATATGTAGATGAATTTGAAAAAAAACACGGACACGCAGACCCAAACAGCACAGATATTCACAAACTGGATGAAATACACAATTCAGCAGCGTATTTGATTAAGTACGTCAGCAAAATAGATGGCTACCGACCAATACAGGGCAGAATACACGGCTGCAGCGACAGAATAAGAGTGCTAAAACCTTACACCTGTGAAATAGATAATGAAGTAAACGACTTTATTAAAACGGTACTTTACGAAAAGGATACATATGTTCACAAAACAGACCAATACCTGCTAATAACGTATAAGCAACTCAATATAAGACCAGAAGTCAAAAGAAAAATTGATGAAAGAATC
>CAZYTB010000147.1:0-5152 GCA_964650375.1 uncultured Campylobacterales bacterium
CGTCGGTCTACATGTGAAATCCGTCGGTCTCCATCGAGAAAATCTACTGGATTTGATCCAAATCTTAGATTTTTCTCAGAATCAATTTTCTTAAATTTTCTTAACATTTTAAATAGAATTGGTTTCTGCCAATTTTATTCCACTTCTTAGAACATTTCTAAGTTGTGCAAGAGTGTGGACAGTACCTTTGACTGTGTTGATAAATCCTGGTTTGATTCTGGTTTCTTCAACAATTTGAGGATAGATCATTCCATCCAAAGACATTAGTATGAAATTGGTTGGGCTGATGGCTTTGTAGATTACAAGTGGACCTACAAATGTGCATCTTATTTTTCTTGATCCTGTTTGCAAAATTGCTCCTGCTGGGTTGTACATATAGACTAGCTGTCCTTCATAGAATGAATGGAGAGTTTTGTCTTTGTTTGTATTTTGGATTCTTTTATCTCTAAAAGATTGCAAATTGTTTCTCAAATATGAAAGTCTTTTCTTAAGGTCTGTGAGATACTCTGTGTGTGTTGCTGACACTTTTATATCTGGGTTTATTTCCAATTCTGGTATTACTTTTATTTTCCTTCCTAGGACAATTTCTGAAGGTGCATGGTTTCCTAGGTTTGGAGTACAAAATATGTTGTAGCTTAGCATTGTGAATGGTAGGAATCTGTCCCAATTTGATCCTACTCCTGTGAGATGTTTCATGATAATATTTGCTATGCTTTTAATTCCATGTTCAGCAAGAAGTGATTTGTGATTTGTTGGGCCTATTGTGAGCATTTTGATGTCATATTGTTTCATCATGTATTGCATGAGATTTGCTAAGAAGGCTGGGTCTTGATCACAAATTATATGTGTTGGAGTGCCAAAGTAACAAAAAAGATTTTGTATTAGGGCTTCACATACTTCTTCTGCTGTGGTAGATCTGAGTGGGGCAAGGATTACATAGTTGCTTACCTCACATAGAAGTACCAATATGAATTTATATTTTGATTTTGTTGGTGGCATGTGTTTTATGTCCATGCTGAATTTTGTTAAAGGTGGAATGTTTAAGTTTACCCTCTGTTGAAAGGGTCTGTTTATTTTGTTTTGCTTGAATAGCTGACATGTGTGGCATCCTGTGATGTAAGCTCTAACATGTCTAGCTAAATCTGGGATGTAAAATCTTTCCTGGATTGTTAAAATACATTTTGTCATTCCCATGTGTGCTCCCAAGGTTGAGGAGTGATACCAATTTAGTATCATGTCCACTTTTGAAGTTGGGATGCACAATTTTGGTGTGGAGTCTACCTCCCTGTTTGGTAAAATTTTGAATAAAAGTTGATCTAATACTATGTAAAATTGTGCTGAAATTATTATTTGACTTGCTTTTCTTTTACTGGTGGGCAATTTATTTTGCTTAAGGTACACATAAATGTCCTTAAAATGTGGTGATTGAAGATATGCTCCTTGGATATCTTTCAATGAGACTGATAAATGGGTTTGTCTCAGTATTTTCTTGTCAATTTGTTTTAAAATCTTGTCTATATCTGTCTGTTTAGGTAGATGTTTACTGAAGATTTTGGTTGTGTCAATTTGTTCATCCATTGGTGGAATAAATTCAAATTGAGATTTATTTGGTGTGGTGTATGCAATTTCTACTTCTTGATTTGTTAATGGGCCATTTAGGTCTATCAAGGGATCTTGTTGATAATTGGTATGTGCAGTTACATGATTGATTGTATGCTGTGGGAAATTATTTCTTTGTGTGGTTGGATAATTACTTGGTAATTGATTGGTCTCTTGTTGATGAGATTGGTCATAATCTGAATTAGATTGCTGGTCAGAAGATTTCTTCTGAATAAGTTTTGTGAGAATTTTTCTACTTCTATCAATAAGTTTTTGTGAAGTTTGGAATGTTCTTGAAGGTTGTTTATGATTTATTGTTCTCTGAACAATGGGGTGGTTATGTTCATTTGTTGAATTTCTAACTGGTTTTTGCCATTCTGGCTTTATATGTGGATTTAGAGTTTTGTGTCTATTGTGCACTTCTTCAACTATTGTTCCTTCCTTCTTTGTTCTTGATCTGGTTCCCATAATATTAAATGTTGGCATGTCATATTTGTTATCCAATATTTCCTGGAAATTAAATTTTTCCATTGAAAATTTTTCATGGAATGTCTTGTTTTCTATTGAAATTGGAATCAATTCATATGGGTTTTCCCCATCTATTATGTCTGCTCTGCTTAAGTAATCACTTAAGATCATGTCTTTACCTTTCATGTAATAAAGGTTGAAATTGTATTTTGCAAGTTCTTCTAGAAGAATCATTATTCTTTTAGTTGCTGGTTCTGTTTTGGCTTTTGAAATTTGTACCACTGCTTGGTGGTCTACAGAACAGTCAAATTCTTTGTTTCCAATTACATATCTCCATGTCATGATACCTGTTACTAGTCCTTTCATTTCTAATTCTGTCACACTGTAATTTTGGCATGCAGCTGGTAAAGTTTTGCTGGAATAACCAATTAATTTGGGTTTACATTCTTGCATTTGCCATAAAGCGCTGCCTGCATGAGTTCTGCTTGTATCTGTGTACAGCATGAATCTTCCAGTGTTGTTTGGTAAATGAAGGATTGGATAATTTATTAGATGTGTTTTTATTTCTTGAAATGCCTTTTCATGTTCATCTGTCCACAAGAAAGGTTTGCCTTTCTTGGTGAGCCCATGTATTGGTTTTAAAATTCCTTGAATGTTTGGGCAGAACATGCTGAGATAATTTACCATTCCACAAAATCTTCTGCAACCTCTTACATTTGTGGGTGCAGTACATTTTTGGATTGATTCTATTCTTGATTTCATGGGTCTGATTGTGACTTTGCCATTTTGGACTCTGAAAACATTTCCCATGTAAATAATTTCATCCATGAAGAGTTGACATTTCTTTGGGGAAATTTTCAGTCCATGTTTTTCTATGGCCTTAAATAAGTTTTCAATCAGAGTAAAGTGATCTGTTTTCATGCTAAAAGCTAACAGATCATCCATGATTGCTATGTAGTGTGATCTGTGTGATAGATCATCTAGTAATAAATTTACATATTCTATCCATTTTGCTGGGCTTATTGAAAGTCCTTGAGGCATTCTTTCAAATCTATAGCAAGGTGCACCAAAGTATGGAACAATTCCACAAAGTTCTTTGGCTTCCTTAGATAGCTTAATGCTATGATATGCATCTTTCAAATCAATGCATGAGAGGATATCCAATTTTGCTCTTCCAAGAGTATTGAAAATATCTCTCATTAATGGAGTGGTTGTGTTTCTTCTTACTATTCTTGAATTTAGTAATCTGAAGTCTACCACTGCTCTTTTATCAGATGTCAATTTTCTTGATATGAGCATAACTGGTGATGAGTGGCTTGTACTCTGTTTTGTGAGCACACCTAGATGAACAAGTCTGTCCATTTGCCAGTCCATTGTCTTTTTGTCTTCTTCTGCAATGTTGAAGGGTCTGACAAAAAATGGTGATTTATCTAAGACTTCAATGTCTACTGTTATGTTTGGACATTCACCAATTTCATCTCTCAGGCTGAAGGCTTTCTTATGGTTATAGATAATTTGCATTACCTTCTTTCTTTCTTTGCAAGAAAGTCTTGAGTCTTTGAGATTGATTGTGTTGTCCAGAATTTCTTTATCTGTTTTATATCTTCTCCAATCTGATTTTTCTAGCCAAGGGAATGGGTCATCCTTGTTTGCTTGGTATTTGCTTTTCACTTCTGTGACTAAGCTGTTCACATTGTCAATGATGTGAAATAGATTATTGAATTGATAATCTTTATCAAGATTGGCTTCTAATTTATTCATGTTAATATGGTAGTAGCCTAAAGATCTGATATCTACTATACCAATTGCATTTTGTTTTAGGATTCTTAAGGGTTTGTCTGTTGTGTTTTTGATTTCCAATCTGCTTGAATTTTTATTTAGGTTGATGCTAATTGTGTGCATCTGATCTTTGTTCTTTGAGAACATTTTGATTATGGCTTTCCCATTTAATTCTTCAATGAATGGTGCTGTGATTGTGAATGCTTTCACTTTTCCTGGTTCCACATATGTGTCTTGAGTTATGAAGACTGGAACTGCTCTGTTAATGAATTCATACTTGTTATCTCTTGTGTTCAATATACCTTCAGTTTCATACATATTTTTCATTCCCCACACTATATCTGTAACTTCAATGTCAGCTACTAGTGTGAAGATTTCAAAAGAATGTTGTTCAATGTCTAAAATTACTGGGATGGCAAATTTAACTTTGATTAATTCACCATTTCCTACTTTGATATGTTTTCCTGTGCAGGAAAACTTCTTAAGGTTGTGGAGTTCTTTGTGTTTGTTGTAAAAATTTGTTGACATGTAGCTTTTGCTTGCTCCTGTGTCAAGTAAGATGTTGGTCTTGAATTTCTTATTGATGAAGCCAACTGTGGTTGAATTTTGAGTTATTTTGAAGCTGAGGTTTGATTGAAATTTATCATTTTGGTTTATGATATGGGAGTGGCCTAAATATGTTGTACCTAAATGTGACTCCTCCTTGTAGGAGTTTGTGTTTTCCAGTCTGTGGAATGTGTCTGGAAAATTTTCTGTGTAATTTTGATTTATCATGGAATTCCCCTTGAAGGCATTGTTTGTCCTTTGGACATGCTCTTCTAAAGGTGTGGGAGTTCTCAATTGAATAACACTAATTTGTTTTCTTTGTGCTTGCTTATTGTATGGGTATATTGGTTTGTTACTTAAGATAGAGTATTGTTCAATTTCATTTTGACATTCTTCATTGAATTTCTGGGAATTTTCTTTGAAAGTATGGTCTTGCCATGGATTGTTTATTTCCTCTGATGAATTGAAATATTCATCTGAAGAATTTATATTATCTTCAATTAACATTTCTTGTAATTGAGAATCCTGGAAATTTTCTTCCATTGTGTTAAAGTCTTTTGTTAAATTTTTAGATCTTGCATAAGTTTGGGTTTTTCCCTGGAAATTTTTATGGTTATGTTTCCTGTTATACAATAATTTTGCATTCTGAGCTGATTGTTCTATTGAATCTTTTGGATTCTGTGTTTGTCTTTCTGTGGGATTATAGTCTATTGTTTGAGTCTCAATACTTGCATAATTTTGGGTTTTTCCCTGGAAATTT
>CAZYTB010000148.1:0-1123 GCA_964650375.1 uncultured Campylobacterales bacterium
GTGCGTGCCATTTTTGTATGCGTTTTTTGGTTTGAGAGTGAAAAATACTATCCAGCAAAGATATGAAAAAATTTTTTTCAGGGGGTACGATTGAGGGTTCAAGTTGCATTGCTTCGGAAAAATAAACAGAAGAGGTGAAAGCAGGGGCGATGATATTTTTGTTGCTCTCAATAGCAGAGATTCCAGTATCATGAATTTCATCTGAAAAACAGATTGAAGCATAGTTGTTAAAAAAAACTATAAAAAGTACTGTAGTGTATCGAAGCGTATTTTTTTGCTTACTATATGCGGTGATACTTAAGCGGTTACCCATAAAATTGTATAGTAAATTTGAACATTTAAGAATAAGAAGTTTATTCATTCGACTCTATTTGATCATGAACCAGGCAAACCAGGCAAACTTGGCAATCTAATGCTTGTGTCAGAAAATTTTACATTTCTTGATATTTTTGGGGTTCGATTTGGGGTTGTGTTTTTAATATGTTGATTTTTATTGTTATTTATTGTTATTTATTGTTTGGCATGGATTGTGCATGTTTTGTTAGCGGTTGGGCGAATTTGTGTTTGTGGTCTAGAGCACATAAACTTAAAGTTGTTATATTATAATTATAAGGATTTTTTTATGAAAAAATTAAAAGTCAAAACTTTTGCGGCACAGTGTGCGTTGGTTGTGGGTATGATGGGTGCTGCAAGCGCAGCAGTTGCAGCCCCAAGTTCATTCACTAATATTGATTGGAGTAGTTTGACTTGGGTGTCGAGTGATGCAAGCGCTTTATTGACTTGGGATGGAATGGATGATTATGCATATGCAGATTATGTCGGTAATGGTGTAAATATTTCCAACAGTGTTGGTCCGGTGCCAGGGAATGCGACTGTGTTTGCTAACGGTGCTGGAGGCGGATATGCTATCGCTTCAACGTCTAATGGCCTTATTTCTTCAGCCATTGCAGTTAGTTTGGGTGAAAGTACTGTGGGCGAGTCAGTGCGTTATAGCTATTTTTCGGTTGATGGTGCGGCGGGTGGCGTTACTGATGTGACTTTTACAGTCAATTATGTAATGCAGTCGAATGTAGGTGGCAGTGTTGGTGAAGCAGAATCTGCGGTTGAATTCCAACTTTACAAT
>CAZYTB010000148.1:1223-5148 GCA_964650375.1 uncultured Campylobacterales bacterium
TGTAGGTGGCAGTGTTGGTGAAGCAGAATCTGCGGTTGAATTCCAACTTTACAATGTGGATACAGTGCTCGGCTGGGAAGATAGCGGATTTATTAATCAGGTGGGTTTTGGTTCTCAGAGTGTTTCTGGCGCGTTTACTTTAACTGAGAAGTTTAATAATGGCGATAGTGGTTACATTTTTGGTAGTACATATGCATATACGGCAGCGAGCGTGCCTGAGCCTGGTGTGCTCTCATTGTTAGGTATTGGTTTGTTGGGTTTGCTAGGGGTATCACGTCGTCGCGTGGCTTAACTATTTTTATTTTTTTGGTGTGGGCTGTTAAAACTGTTAAGATACAGTCCGATATGTATAGTTGTATGCGGGCATACTGTCACGTATAATGTGAATGATTCGCTTAATCGTAAGCTTTTTATAGTTAAGTAAGGATATGGATGATGAAGAAATTAGCGGGTTTGTTATTGGCATCCAGTGTTGTGATGCCTGCAGCGTTTGCTGATGTATCGGATGATTTAAGTAGTGGTTTATCTTTGGATATGGTGCTACAAAATTCTGTGAATGCAGGTGAAACGGTTGAGTCAGCTACTTTTAAAATGGTGCAGTTGATCCCTGGGCGTGCAGGTGATGTTGTTGCTATGGCTGTAGCTGCTTGTGCTGATGTTGTATGTGAACGCTCTGTGGCCCAGGCAGCAATTTCTGCTGGAGCTGACCCAGTTGCGGTTACAGCTGCTACAGCTGCGCCAAGGCGTTTTAGTCGGCCTAGTGGGATGAGTCGTAAGACTATGCAAAAAGCAAGGCATGATCTGCGTAATGCGCAGCGCTGGATTCGTCCTGCTGCGCGTACTACTCCATTAGCAAGCTATCACTAAGCATAATTTAGCGCAAGCCCCCTCTATAATGTAGAGGTTTTTTGCAAGTGTAGAGCCTTGTAATGATGTGCCTGTTTTAGAAATGCTGGGTGTCAGATGATTTGACACCCAGTTCCCTTCTGGTTTATTCCTACAACAAATTATTTTATTGAGAGTATTAGGCAGTGAAAGTTAATGCTTTCCCCGTAGGTGCGGGGGTTCTGATTTTTGGTTTACTGATAATGTCTTCTTCTGTTTCTGCATACGAAAAAGAGTTGGCTCCTGGATTGTACCCTTCAATCTCTTTAGGGGTTTTACGTGACGATAATATTTGGCGTGAACCATCAGCGCAAAAAAGTGATAGTGCGCTATTGTTTGAGCCATCCGCCTTGTATAGGTTTCTATTCAGTAAGCATTCATTTGATCTGGGCTACTATGGTCAATATGCAAAATATATAGACTATTCGGATGAAAATTATGCCGATCATGATGTGCAAGGGCGTTTAAAGTTAGATTTGGCGCCAACGATGAAGCTGAATTTAACGGGCAGTTATATTAAATCGCATGATTTGCGAGGTGGGTCAAGAACACGTAGAAATGTATCCCAAGAGCCCGATTTATGGGATCAAACCCAATTTTCCGGGGAATTTATCTATGGAAGGCGTGAAAGCACTGCTCAAGTGGGTGTGTTTCTGAGGTCGCAAGGGCTGAACTATACTAATAATAATCAAGACGCACGTGATCGAACAATAAATACGTTTAAGAGTACTTTTTATTACAATATAACTTCTAAATCAGCATGGCTTTTAGAGTTGGATCGTCGGGATATCGGCTATGCGAATAATCTAACGGTTAATCTTGATAGTGTTGAAATGCGCTATCTTGTCGGTGCAAAATGGAGTGCGACAGCACAAACTGAAGGTGAAATACGCTTAGGCTTTCTGGATAAAAGTATTGAAGCGCAGGGTAAGGATGATTTTGCTGGTCTTACAGTTAAAGGTGAGCTTTCATGGGAGCCATTAGCGACAGATCGTATTGTAATTGCGATTTTACGTGCGACCCAGGAGAGCCCTGAAGCGACTGCAGACTATTTTATAGCAAATAGTCTGAATATTACATGGGATCACGTTTTAACTGATCTTGTGACTTTTACTGTGGGTTCGTTAATGCAGCGAGATGATTACTCAGGTTTAATTGCTCGTGAAGATGCTTTGTTTGCTTTGAATGTTGGCTTGAATGTGAGTTTGTTGACGTGGCTGGATTTTGAAGGCAGTTATGGTTATTCAACGCGTGATTCTAATTTTGATGAGTTGGACTATAATGGAAATGTCTTTAAGCTGGCATTGCTGGCCTCTCCGGCAGAGAAATTTTAACTTGAAGTGGTGATATTACCTATGTTTTTTAAAGAGGTTTCTGTTAAGGTTTGTATGGTTTTGTTTGCCCTGTTTTTTGCAGGACAGACCTTGGCCGACGATTCTCGGACATACAAAATTGGAGCGGGCGAGCTTTTATCTGTCACAGTGTTTGATGAGCCTGATTTGAGTCTGAAAGAGATTCGCGTAGCTACGGATGGAACAATATCAATTCCTTTGCTGGGTCAAATTAATGTGAGTGGCTTGACTGTTGACGAAGCTGAAAAAAGACTGGCTTCTTTTTTGGCGGATGGTTATTTGAAGAATCCGAGAGTTGCGATGTCAATACTGAAATACCGTGTGTTGTATGTGACAGGGCAGGTGAGAAATCCCGGCGCCTATGACTATAATAAAGGGTTGACGGTAGAAAAAGCGATTGTATTAGCGGGTGGATTAACACCTAGAGGCAGTAAAAATAAAATTACACTGGCTCGTGAAAATGATCCTGAGACAATGCACTCAGTTAATGGGGCTGTTATTGTAGGTCCGGGTGATGTGATCACCGTTGGAGAGAGCTTTTTCTGACTTTTTCTTTTTCGTACTTTTTTATACTAACTAATTAAATTGTAATTATTGCTGTCGTGTCTGCATTATTTAGCTGATGGGGCTAGTGCTTATTATAATCCTTAAATGTAAGGTAGATTTCTAGGGATGAATGGTTCACCAAAAACTAGTTCTGCTGCAATAGCACAAGAGTCCTTGTTGCTGGCAGATGATATGCAGGATGAAGGTCCAGGGTTATTAGACTATTGGCGCATTATTATGCGTTACAAATGGAGTATTATTTGCTTGGCATTACTGGGTGCTTTGGTGGGTGGAATTACAGCATATTCTGCAACCCCTATTTACCAGGCTGATAGTACGCTTCTAATAGAACCTAGTGGCCCAAAAATGACAAACATTTCTCAGCTTGAAGGGGGGAGCCCCATCAATTTGTTTTATGAAACTCAGTATGAAATTATTCGTAGCCGTAGCATCACTGAAAAAGTTATTGATACACTCCGGCTTGAAGATCGCTCCGGGCTTTTTGGTAGCTCCAAGAAAACATCTGATGGTGAGGAAAGGAATTGGTTTGCCGAAATGGATGAACAGCTTTTTGGCGCACCAGAAGCTCTGACTCATCAAGATAAAAAAGCTGCTTTAGTGAAATTGATTCAAGGGAGCCTTTCGGTTAAAGGTGGAAAGCTGAGCCAGGTTGTGAGTATCAGTTTTGAATCTGATGATCCTCGGTTTGCGGCAGAAGTTGTTAATGCAATTACGACCGCTTATATTGAGCAGGGTCTGGAGGCGCGTCTGGCAACAGTAAAGCAGGCAACGTCCTGGTTAAGTGGGCGTTTAGGTGAGTTACGTAGTCAACTTGAAGATTCAGAAGGTGCGTTACGCAACTATCAGCTAAAAGAAGGGGTGGTTGCAACAACGAATCGCCAAAATATCATTAATGCTAAATCAGCAAGTGCAACAACCGCGCTGGTTAGAGCGCAAACAGAGCGCTCCGAAGCTGAAATTCACTATAATCAAGTTCGTCGAGTATTACAGGGTGGTGGTTCTGAAGCGTTGGTGCATATGTTGGAGAGTCCTACGGTGTTAAGGCTTTCAGATGAAGTGGCTAATCTGAGCCGAAAAATTTCAGAGCTTTCAGAACGGTATGGTGCTAAACATCCTAAAAT
>CAZYTB010000149.1:0-4968 GCA_964650375.1 uncultured Campylobacterales bacterium
GATAAATACCTTTTTCTGCAATAGAACGGTTAAGTACTGTAGTTGCATCTAAGTGTGCAAAAACTGTTGCAGGTGCAGGATCAGTCAAATCATCTGCTGGTACATATACCGCTTGAACAGAAGTAATTGAACCTTTTTTTGTCGAAGTAATTCTCTCTTGTAATCTTCCCATTTCTGAAGCAAGTGTAGGTTGATAACCAACAGCTGATGGAATACGCCCAAGAAGAGCTGACATTTCAGCACCTGATTGAGAAAATCTAAAAATATTATCGATAAACATTAATACATCCAGTCCCATTTCATCACGAAAATACTCAGCCATGGTAATACCAGTCAAGGCAATTCTATTTCTTGCTCCTGGAGGCTCACTCATTTGACCATAGCACAGTGCAACTTTATCAAGAACATTTGATTCTTTCATTTCATGGTAAAGGTCATTTCCTTCTCTTGTTCGCTCGCCAACACCAGCAAATACAGAATATCCGCTGTGTTTAAAAGCAACATTATGAATAAGCTCCATAATGATTACCGTTTTACCGACACCAGCACCACCAAATAGTCCAACTTTTCCACCTTTTGCATAAGGAGCAAGTAAGTCAACAACCTTGATACCAGTTTCGAAAATTTCACTTTTTGTACTTTGCTCTTCAAATGGTGGCGGATCTCTATGAATTGACCATTTAGTTTTTGTTACAACATCTTCTTTTAAATCAATTACTTCACCAATTACATTGAACATTCTACCAAGCACTTCTTCCCCAACCGGAACTAAGATTGGAGTACCTAGTGCTTTTGCTGTAATACCACGAGTTAAACCTTCACTCATATCCATAGCAATTGTTCTGACTCTGTTATCGCCCAAATTTGCAGCAACCTCTAGTATTAATTTGTGCTCTTTTCCTTCCACTGAGTAGTTCACTTCGATCGCTTCATTGATCTCAGGAAGGTAGCCGTCAAAATCCACATCAACAACTGGACCCTTAATTTGGCTTATTATCCCATTCATGTTCATAGAATATTCTCCTTTTAATTTTTCAAATATATTATTTCATAGATTCAACACCACTGATAATTTCAATCAGTTCAGTGGTAATTGACTCTTGTCTAGCTTTGTTATAAGATAGAGTTAATTTGTGTACTCGCTCACTTGCATTATTTGTAGCATTTTCCATAGCCTGCATTCTAGCACTATGTTCAGCTGCCAATGAATCTATTAATGCATAATACATATTGTATTCAAAATACTTATTCATCAAAGAATTTAAAATAGTTTCATCTTCTGCGGGCTCTATCTCCATCATGGACTCAGATTTATATGCATTTCCTTTAGGCTCTTCTATAGGAACTACATCTACTACTTTTAATTCTTGTGTGATCATATTTTTATAACCATTGTGTATTAAAATTACTTTATCGGTTATACCATTTTCAAAATCACTTATAGCAACTTTCATAATCTCTTGAGCTTTTTCATAAGTAGGAGCTGAACTGACACCAATATAGTTACTCAAAAGCTCCACGCCTTGAAATCTAAAAAAGTCAGCACCTTTTCTACCAACAGATCTTAGTCTAACTTTAATTTTTTTGTCTTTGTATTCTCGTAACAATGCCTGAACTTTTTTAATGGTTTGAAAGTTAAAACCACCACACAAGCCTTTATCTGCAGTTACAAAAATAATATCAACTTTTTCAAAAGTATCTTTTTCATCAAAATAACGGCTATCAATGCCTCCAATTTTATATTGGTTTATCTTGTATGCAATTTCAGATAAAACATCGTTTATCTTTTGGGCATATACTTTAGATTTTTTAGCTGCCATCTCTGCTCGTTTAAGCTTTGCAGTAGATACCAATTTCATAGCTCTAGTCGTTTTTTTAGTGTTTTCTACACTTTTAATTTTTCGCTTAATCTCTTTAAGGTTTGCCATAGCTTATCCTTACTTAACTACAAATGTTGCTTTAAACTCATTCAATGCAGTACCAAGTAGTCCTTCTAAATCTTTATCCAATACTTTTTTAGTTCTTATTTGCTCTAATATTTGCGGATATTTAGCTTCTATAAAAGGATATAATTCTGCTTCAAATCTTGTAACATCACCAATTCCAACATCATCAAGAAAACCTTTTGCTCCTGCAAAAATTATGATAACTTGTTTTTCAACTGGTAATGGAGAATATGGAGGTTGCTTTAAAACTTCAACCATTATCTGACCACGCTCAAGTTGATTTCTGCTTAATTCATCAAGATCACTTGCAAATTGCGCAAAAGCTTGGAGTTCACGATATTGGGCAAGATCAAGTCTTAGTGTACCTGCAACTTGTTTGATAGCTTTAATTTGAGCAGCCCCGCCAACACGAGAAACAGAAAGGCCAACATTAATAGCTGGACGGATTCCTGAGTTAAATAAATCTGATTCCAAAAATATCTGACCATCTGTGATTGAAATAACATTTGTCGGAATATAAGCCGATACATCTCCTGCTTGCGTTTCAATAATTGGAAGAGCAGTTAAACTACCGGCACCCAAATCATCATTTAATTTAGCAGCTCGTTCAAGCAACCTGGAGTGAAGATAAAAAACATCACCAGGATACGCTTCACGACCTGGTGGTCGTCTAAGAATCAATGACATTTCACGATAAGCAACAGCATGCTTACTCAAGTCGTCATAAACAATCAAACCATGCCTTGAATTGTCTCTAAAATATTCACCCATGGTAACACCTGCATAAGGGGCTAAGTATTGGAGTGTTGCAGAATCTGCTGCACCAGCAGCTACGATAATTGTATAATCCATCGCACCGTGCTCTTCTAGTCTTTTTACTATTTGGGCTATGGTTGATTGCTTTTGTCCAATTGCTACATAAATACATACAACATCTTGACCTTTTTGGTTTATAATTGTGTCAAGTGCTATAGTAGTTTTACCAGTTTGTCTATCGCCGATTATCAGCTCCCTTTGTCCTCTACCGATTGGCACCAATGCATCGATTGCTTTAATACCAGTTTGAAGTGGCTCATGGACAGATTTTCTAGCCATAATACCAGGTGCCTTTTCTTCCACAAACCTAATCTCACTTGTTTCAATCGGACCTTTTCCATCTATTGGGTCACCTAGAGGATTAACAACACGGCCAATCATAGCATCACCAACAGGAACACTAAGAAGTTTACCCAATCTCTTTACAGATGTGCCTTCTTTTATATCTGTTGCGTTTCCCAAGATAACAACACCTACACTTGACTCATCAAGATTAAGTGCTATAGCTCGCTCACCGTCTTCAAATTCGACCATTTCACCAGCCATAACATTTTTGAGACCATAGATATTTGCAACACCATCAGCTATAGATATAACCTTTCCTGTTTCCTCAACATCTATATTTAATTCAAAATTTTCAATACGCTCTTTAATGATTGAACTGATTTCATCAGCTTTCATTTTTGCTCCCACAAATTACTCCTTAACTTATTTTATTTATATTGCTTTTAAAATGTGCTCAGACATTTGTGCTTTTAAACGCTCTAGCGAAAAGCTGACTTCCAAACCTAAATCATCTATCTCTACCTTAACACCCGGGTATTTATCTTGTGATCTATTTAACTTTACATTTAAATTAAATTTTTTACTAAAATTATCTTCAAGCGTTTTTATTTTTTCATCAGAGATATCAAAATCACTCATTATGACACCAGAAAACTCATTATTTTTAACAGCTACTTGATATTTTAATTCTTCACTAACCGCTGGAATTAAATTAAAGCGATCATTAACACTAAGTAATTTTAAAAAATTAACAAACTTTTTATCTTTATTTTGACTCAAAGAGAGTATAAAATCTTCTTTTTTTATATTACTCACATCTGGAGATTCGATGATGTTTAAAAACTTTTCATTTTTATAGGCCAAAGATAAATCTTTAAGTGAGACAAAAAAACTATTAAGTTCTTTATCTGTGCAACTTTTCATCAATGCATTTACATATTTTTTTGCTATTTGATTACTCATTTATGCGACCTTCTTCATGACAATATCTAAAAGTTCATCTTTCTTTAAAGAAATAGAATCTTGCTTAAACACCTCATCTAAAACTTCAGAAATAACTTCTCTTCTCATCTTACGGGTATCTATTTTAGACTGATCTTCAAAACCCTTACTTAGATTTTCTAATTCCAATTTAAAATCTTCTAAAATTTTTGCTTTTTGTATTTCTGTTTCACCAGCATAAATCTCAACAATACTTTTTGCTTTTGCTTTTGCTTTTGCCACGAGCTCTTTCGCTTCTTCTTTTTCTTTATTAGTGGCTTTTAATTTTTCTTGGATTGAATTTAAGCGTTCAGCGATAGAAGTTCTTCTTTCTACTAAAAATTTTTTTATAGGTTCTGCCGCTATATAGTAAAGTATGCCTACAAAAATAAAGAAGTTGACTGTTCTTGGAATTATATCATATCCTGAAAGATGCTCTTTCCTTGCCGCAAAAAGGAAAACTGGAAGAATTAATAATAATATATAGACTATTTTTTTCATATTATATACTCCTAAATCTGACTAAGTTTCAATTTGATGCTTTCATCAAAAATTGGCATCTTTTCAAACAAAGCATTTCTGAGTTCACTTTTTTGAGTTTCTAAATCTTTTAAAAACTTAGTATATTCACCCTCTAATTCACTCTTCTTTTTTTCTATTTTTTTCACAGCATCTTCTTTTGCACTCATTAAAGTTTTTTCTTTGATTTTATTTGCCTCTATTTTTGCTTCTAAGATTATTTTTTCTGCTTCTTCTTTGTAAGTTGCAATATCATTGCTGTTTTTTCCAGAATTTTTTAAATCTTTTTCTATAGATTTTTCCCTATTATCCATAAAATTTAAAAGTGGCTGATAAAGTATTTTATTTAGCAAAACTAGCAAAACCAAAAAAACGACACCAGTAACTACTAAAAGCGCTGGTACAATATCTAACATATTTT
>CAZYTB010000150.1:0-4955 GCA_964650375.1 uncultured Campylobacterales bacterium
GATACCAATTTCTCCCGCTTTTCATTATGCTATGGGTGGTATAAAGTGTGACCTTTTCGGAAGAGTTGAGGGCGTATCATCATTGTATGTTGTAGGAGAGGCGGCGAACACAAGAGTGCATGGAGCAAATAGATTGGCTAGTAATTCACTACTGGAGGGTTTTGTATTTTCTAGAAGAGTAGCGTGCGACTTAAAACTTAGGCTAAAAGATAAAAAGAAAATAGTCGAATTTGATGAGATTGAGCCAAGTTTGATAAATCCAGGAGATAAAGAATTAAAAAATAGACTGAGAAATTTAATGTGGGATTTCGTGGGTATAATCAGAAACGAAAAAAATTTACAAAAAGCACTAGAAAGCGTAGAAGATATGTTAAAATTACCGATTGGAAAACTTTTGAAGCTTAGATTATTGAGTTCAAGAGAGATAATAAGGAGTGCACTTAATAGAAAAATATCTCTTGGGGCACATTACATTATAAAGGGAGAGTAGGAATGAAAG
The DNA here is from genome assembly GCA_964650375.1 of uncultured Campylobacterales bacterium. Taxonomy (GTDB): domain Bacteria; phylum Campylobacterota; class Campylobacteria; order Campylobacterales; family Sulfurospirillaceae; genus JAADIZ01. Next base: position 500 of record CAZYTB010000150.1, read on the forward strand.
TACTGGGTTTATTGTTGGCTTTTGCACTTAGTGCATTTGCGAGTGAAGGAGAGAATCTTACGGGCACCTGGGTGGGTATAGTTTGTATGATTATTTTTGTTGTCGGTTATTATATAATAGCTACGGAAGAAAAATATCATATAAATAAAGCAAAACCAGCATTATTTATTGGAACATTTATATTTATGCTTATAGGTTTCTATTTTTATATGCATGGATTAAATGAAGAACCATTAGCGCATGAAGTAGATAAACTCATATTAGAAATTGCTGAAATATTCTTTTTCTTAATGGTCGCTATGACTTATATAGAAACACTAATAGATAGAAATGTTTTTAATGCTTTAAAATATAGGCTTGTGTCAAAAGGTTATTCATACAAAAAATTATTTTGGATAACAGGTACTTTAGCATTTTTTATAAGTCCTGTTGCAGATAACTTAACAACAGCCCTTATCCTTTCAACTGTTTTAATAACGATAGAAAAAGAGAAAAGAGAGTTTTTAGTTCCAGGCGCAATTAATATAGTAGTTGCAGCAAATGCAGGAGGAGCTTGGAGCCCTTTTGGTGATATAACAACTTTGATGGCTTGGACTGCAGAGAAAGCCGGATTTACTGACTTTTTTTACCTGTTTATCCCATCTGTTATCGGTTGGTTACTAACTGCTTGGTTGCTTTCTTTCTTTGTACCAAAGGGCAAACCTCATTTTGATCCTGCAAATGAGAAAAAAGAGAAAGTTTATGATGGTGGTAAAGTTATCATGGTTTTGGGAGTTTTTACCATTATTAGTGCAGTGCTAGCTCATCAATTTTTTCGTTTACCGGCGATGTGGGGGATGTTGTTTGGACTCTCTTTGCTTGAGCTTTATTCATTTAGACTAAAGAAAAAGCATAATACACAGTTAAATATATTTCACTCAATTAGTAGAATAGAACATGATACTCTTCTATTTTTTGTCGGAATCTTGGCCGCAGTTGGAGGTTTGCACTTTTTGGGTTTCTTGGATTTGGCAGCTAAATTATATACTATTGCTGGACCTGATGCTGTAAATATCGGTGTCGGATTTTTATCTGCAATTGTTGATAATGTACCTGTTATGAGTGCAGTTTTAAAATCAAATCCTAACATGGGAATAGATCAGTGGCTACTTGTAACTATGACTGCTGGAATCGGTGGAAGCCTTATTAGTTTTGGCTCGGCCGCAGGTGTTGGAGTTATGGGAAAATTAAGAGGTATTTATACTTTTTCATCACATATAAAATATGCTTGGACTATACTTATAGGATATATTGCTTCAATAATAGTTTGGTATATCCAATTTGAGATATATAAACAATTTTAATCTTTGAAAGGCAAAATTAATGAATAAATATACAAGCCCTGCTATACCAAAGTTTAAGGAGACAATTAAATGAAATATGTTCCAATAGTAGTTTTAGACTTTGGTTCACAATATACACAACTCATAGCTAGAAGAATGAGGGAAGAGAAGGTATATTGTGAAATTTTACCTTATAATGAGCCCCTTGTTAATATAAAAAAGAAAAACCCTGGAGGTATAATTCTCTCAGGCGGTCCAGCTTCAGTATATGATGAAGATGCGTACAAGGCAGATGAGGGGATATTTGAATTAGGTCTTCCGATTTTAAGCATATGTTATGGAATGCAACTCATCATTGATTATTTTGGTGGACAAATAGTTCCTGCTTTGCACCATGAGTATGGAAAGGCTGAGATTATATTTGATGAAGTAAATGGACAAATTAGTCCAATATTTAAAGATACAATTGATAATCAAATAGTATGGATGTCTCATGCCGATAGAGCAGAGTCTTTACCTGATGGATTTGTGAAAATTGCTCATAGCTCAAATTCTCCTTACGCAGCTGTTGCAAATGAGAAAAAAAAGATATATGCCTTACAATTTCACCCAGAAGTTTCTCACTCAGCTTATGGCGGGGTGATTCTAAAGAACTTCGCAAAGCATATTTGTGGATGTGAAACAACTTGGAACATGGGTTCATTCGCAAAAGAGCAAATCCAAAAGATAAAAGACACTGTAAAAAATGGAAAAGTATTGTGTGCCGTAAGTGGCGGAGTTGATAGCTCAGTAGTTGCAGCACTGTTAAATGAAGCAATTGGTGATAAGTTAGTTGCAATTTTTGTAGATACTGGACTTTTGAGAGAACATGAGAGAGAAGATGTGGAAAATATGTTTAAAACAAAACTCAAAATTCCTCTTATAACAATAGATGCGACACAGATGTATCTATCCCGCTTAAAAGGCGTAATTGACCCTGAAGAAAAAAGAAAGATAATAGGACATGCCTTTATAGAGCTTTTTGCTAATGAAGCGAAAAAACATGACAATATAAAGTATCTTGCACAAGGAACTCTTTATCCAGATGTTATTGAGTCAATATCAGTAAATGGACCTAGTAAAACTATTAAATCTCATCACAATGTAGGAGGTTTGCCAGATTGGATGAAATTTGAGTTAATTGAACCACTAAGAGAACTTTTTAAAGATGAAGTAAGAGAACTTGGCTTAGAGCTTGGAATTCCAAAAGAGATGATAGCTAGGCATCCATTCCCTGGGCCTGGTTTGGCTATAAGAATTATGGGAGAAGTAAAGAGTGAAGATTTAGTAATCTTGAGAAAAGCTGATGTAATCATGCTTGATGAATTAAAATCTAGTGGATATTATGATAAAACTTGGCAAGCTTTTACAGTACTTTTAAATGTAAAAAGCGTGGGTGTTATGGGAGACAATAGGACTTATGACAATACAATTTGCGTAAGAATCGTAGAAAGCGTAGATGGGATGACTGCCACTTTTGCCAGATTACCACACGATTTATTGGAGCGAATGAGTAGTAGAATTATCAACGAAGTTGATGGAGTAAATAGAGTAGTTTATGATATATCTTCCAAGCCGCCTTCTACAATAGAATGGGAATAGCATTTGAGCAAAATATATCTTCTAAATGATGATAAATATGAAGATATTATAAACTTGCCTATGATTAAGATCAATTTTTTTCAAAAAGAGGTTGATCTTGACTCCTATGATGCACTGGTTTTTACTTCAAAAAATGGCGTTAGAGCGATGAATAATATAGATAAAAACTGGGTAAAAAAAGAAATATATTCTATCGGCCAAGGGACTTCTAAAGAAATAAAAACACATAATGCAAATTTAGTTTTTACTGCTAAAAATTCATATGGAGATTCTTTTGCGCAGGAAATAAAAGAGAGATTAAAAAATAAAAGAACTCTTTTTGTAAGAGCAAAAATAGTTACTTCGAGATTGAATCATATATTAAAAAATGCCGGTATCAGTCTAAAAGAAGAGATTGTTTATGAGACTACATGTAAAGAATATAATAAAAATAAAAAACCAGTTAAAAACTCTACCATAATATTTACTTCTCCTTCAACTGTGAAATGCTTTTTTAAAATTTTTAATTGGGATGAGAGCTACAGAGCCATTTCAATAGGCAAAGTTACATCGCAATCAATCCCCACATATATAGAAAATATTATTGCGAAAGAACAAACAATTTTAAGCTGTATTGAAATGGCAAAATAGCTAATATTAAGCAAAAATGGTTTATAATTACACATATCTGAGTGAAGCGACAGCGTTTTTATGAGGGTCCAACATATTGTTATTTGTGGAACGGGTGTTTTTTCGGTGCGTCTGTATTTTTGATTGAGCCACTAACCTGGTTAGAATTTGCAGCCTAAAGATAAAATTAGTTCTACATCGTTGGCTTGAGATCGGGCCAAAGAATAAACGAACGCCCACTTGGGTTAGCAGTATATGCTTTTTGCATGTACTGCTTTTTTTTAGTCTAAATCAGACTTGTTTTGGAGATGTATTTGATGGATATTTTGATAATTGGCAGTGGTGGACGCGAATACTCTATCGCACTATCTTTAAAAAAAGATAAAAATGTAGAAAAGCTTTATTTTGCTCCAGGAAACGGAGCAACTAATGAACTTGGAGTGAATCTAGATATAAAAGATTTTACTAAATTAGCAGATTTTGTGGAGGTAAATAAAATTGACCTTACCATTGTGGGCCCAGAAGCTCCTCTAGTGGAAGGCATAGTTGATATTTTTAAAGAGCGAGGGCTCTTAATTTTTGGCTCTTCAAAAAATGCTTCCAGATTAGAAGGCTCTAAAATATATATGAAAAATTTTCTTTCAAAATATGGAATTCCAACCGCATCTTTTATACAAACAAATAATTCAAAAGAGGCTGATAAATTTATAGAAAAATTAAGTGAGCCAATTGTTGTTAAAGCTGATGGTTTATGTGGTGGCAAAGGCGTAATCATAGCTAACACTAAAAAAGAAGCCAAAGATGCAGCAAGAGAAATGTTAAGCGGTGAGAGTTTTGGAGATGCAGGAAAATCAATAGTAATAGAAGAATTTTTAGATGGATAT
>CAZYTB010000151.1:0-4930 GCA_964650375.1 uncultured Campylobacterales bacterium
GGCATCATCAACACCAGGGTTTACTCTCTCAACCAGCAGGTCTAACAAAACCTTTTGATCACCTTCATCTTTTGTTAGAAACTCTACAATCTTTGCAGTTTGTATAGCATCAAGAGGAAGTGGCGGAACTCCAAGGCTTGATCGTTCCAATACATGGTCATTATAAATTTTTAAATAATCCATACTTTATGCTCCTTCAATTAATTTTATAAATTGTATCACAAAGTTATTTAAAAATTATAAAATTTCTCTCTGTCCCTTGGAATTTGCAGAAGATAATATGCCTGTTGCCTCTAACTCCTCAACGATTCTAGCAGCTCTGTTATAACCTATCTGCAATCTTCTTTGTATGTAACTAATAGAGCATTTTTTTTCATTTAAGACTATATTTCTTGCATCTTCAAATAATTCATCAATATCTTCGCCTATTGCGCTATCAATATTAGCTAAATTATTTTCGCTTTCTTTCAAAAAATTATCGTCATATTCTACTGGTCTTTGTTTTTTTAAATATTCAACAACTTTTTCTATCTCATCTTCACTAGCATACGGAGCATGCAACCTTATGAGACCTGAACTACCTGGGGGAGTGAACAGCATATCTCCTCTACCGAGTAGTGAATCTGCGCCACCTGTGTCCAAGATAACTTTACTATCAATTTTCTGACCAACCTTAAAACTTATCCTTGATGGAAGATTTGCTTTTATAAGTCCTGTTACGACATCCACTGATGGTCTCTGTGTAGCAACTAAAAGATGGATTCCACTTGCTCTTGCCATTTGAGCTAATCTTGAGATATAAAATTCAACTTCTTTTCCACTTGTCATCATTAAATCCGCTAATTCGTCAATGATTACAACAATATATGGAACCTGAGTACCGCCGATTTTTTTCATTTTTTCATTATAGTTTTCTATATTTTTTGTTTTTGACTGGCTTAATATCTTATATCTTCGCTCCATCTCATTTACCATATTTGATAAAGCGATTATCGCATGTTTTGGTTTAGTTATGACGGGAGTCAAAAGATGCGGAATATCATTATATATAGAAAATTCCAGCATTTTTGGATCTATCATAAGAAGTTTTAGAGTATCTGGTGAATTTCTATACAGCAAAGATAAAAGCATAGCGTTAATACCAACGCTTTTACCACTTCCTGTAGTTCCTGCTATCAAAAGGTGCGGCAGCTTCTTGAGGTCTGTCACAAATGGATTGCCAACGATATCTTTTCCAAGTGCAATCGTGAGCGGAGAAGATGAATTTTTAAAAATATCACTCTCTAGAATTTCTTTTAAATAAATAGTTTCTATTTTTTTATTTGGAACTTCTATACCTATAACATCTTTTCCTGGAACTGGAGCTTGGATACGGATAGTTTTCGCCTTTAATGCCATAGCTAAATCATCTTGCAGTGTTAAAATTTTTGAAACTTTTATGTGAGGAGCCGGTTTAAATTCAAAAGTGGTAACCACAGGTCCTGTATATGTTCTTACTACATCGCCATCAATCTTAAATCTTCTTAATTTGTCGAGCAAATCAGATATTTTTTGATCGATTTCACTCTCATTTATATGAGCTTGCCTTTTAGGAGGATCTACTAAAAACTTTAAAGGAGGAAGTTTATAATTTTCCGGTTTATCAATTGTCCCTTTATCTATTTGGTCTAAAAGTTTTTTATTTTCTTCTACCTCATTTAGTATTTGAACCTTGTTTTCTAGAATTTTTTCTTCTTTAGCCTCGTCTTTTTCTATTTCTGTCTGTTCAGTTTCTTCTACTTTTATATTTTTTTCTTTTTTGGTAATTTTTGTTTTATGTGTTTTATGAACTTCTTGAATATCAAAATGTTCATTTTTTAGTTCATTTTTTTTTACTCTTTTATCATTTAAAAAAGAAAATAATTCATCAAAACTCAAATCCAACAACATAACAATACATAAAGAAATAATAGCAACTATAGATATCCAAACACCTGCGATGCCAATATATGACTTAATTGATTGAGTAATAGAATAACCTATGTATCCGTTACCAAAAATAACAACAGATTGAATCATCAAGAAAGATAACAAAAGCAAAATTGATGCTAAGTATATTTCTATTCTTCTTGTGTTAAAAACATTGTCTTTATAAATAAAAAAAGATAGAATAATTAAAACAAAGGGGTACAAATATGAGATATAACCAAATAAATGGTGATTTAATTTTCCTAGTGTATGACCGTAAGCTCCTACGATGGAAGCGTCCCCTAGTATGGTTGAGAGTCCCAAAAAAACAAAAAAAGCTGATGCTATAACAAAAATAGTCTCTTTTAAAATATCAAATCCTTTATATGCGAATAAAAAATGTATTATAGCAAATAATAAATATGTTACATATAATTTAACAGTGACATAGAATTTATTTTTGAAATAGTAGATAACATTGCTTGATAGTTATTGCTTAGTTGTGTAAAATTCATATAAGCTTCTGCTATATCAACATCAGCCACTTGGCTCTTAACAGTCTTTACATTCATACTCAAAAAATCTGCCCTCTCGCTTGCACTTTTCAACGCATTCGAATAGGAACCAATCTTTGTATGCAATTTAATCACATGATCACTTATGTGGTCTATTTTTAGGATTGAATTCTGTATTCCTAGATTTCTAGGATCAGAAAAATTAGAATCCATATTGAAATTTCCACCCTTAACCGCTGCAATCATATCATCTATCTCTTTAAAAAAATCAACATGTGGTTCTTGAATAGAAACTGCATCATTTGCCATAAATGTTAAAGCTGATGATGAAGTTCCATCAAAAGTGCTAGCTTTGGCATCATACAAGCTAAAATCTATATTTGTTGCAGAATTTGTTTTATCATCAATCTTCATCTTGCCTTGACTATCAAGAGTGACATTAACGCTAGTTTTTGCTGTTGTTGAAGCTGATACATAAGCATTAAAATTGTTTGCGCTTGGTAAAGAATTTGAAGTAATCATGCCTGCAACATCATTTAATTGTTGATATGTTAAATCATCAGCTTTTGTTGTATTACCATTTGCATCAAATATAGTATAATTAGTATTTCCTCCATCTAATGAAAAAGTTGTTCCAGTTGCACCATTACTTAAATCTATTTGAGCATTAAAAGTTGCTCCATTTTTATCTTTTCCTTGTAGCAAAAGTTGTTTAGCATTTAAAGTTGTTCCTCCTGCTACTTCTGAAAGTTTTGTAGATGAAGTTGCATATTCATTTGTAGATTTAACTATTTGAGAGGTGTTACTTAACAAATTGTTTCCACTTTGTGTGAAATTTTTGATAGAATAATTCATAGGGTCAGTTAAAGCTACACTCGTTGGACTTGAAAAATTGCTTTTATCAAAAACTATAATATTTACTTTCGTTAAATCCAAACTGTTTATATCTGATTTATCAGCATTTCCAGTTGAGCCTACACTATTGGTATCTATTGCTCCAAAAATATGCATTTGCAATAAAGAATTTCCTTTGTTTAAATCTTTTACTTCAATTTGTCCATAATCATTTAAGCTAACATCAACCACTTTATTAGTTGCTGTATTACCGAAAGATGTGCCTATTTGATTTAACAAATCGGATACTTTTGAAGTAGCAGGGTTTAGAGAAAATTTACTATTGAATGTTTCTCCATTTGGTTTTCTGCCGGAGAGATAAAATACTGGATTTCCGTTTGTTGTAGCATCTCCTCCTACTAAATTTTGAATGGAATCACTTTGTTTCAGATATACTTGACCCCCTCCACTTGCTTCTGTAGTTTTATTATACATTACAACATTTGTTGAAACTATTTCCGAATAATCACTATCTTTTCCTAGAAAAAGGGATTGACCATCTACATTGTATGGTAATTGTACGCCTGATCCTACAAGAGAAGTTAAGCTTCCTCCATTTCCATTATATGTGCCATCATTATTTATAGGTTTTACATCAAGTGATGATCCGGAAAATAAAAATTGTCCGTTTATCGAAGTATTTGCAATACTTACCAAATGATCTCTCATAGCTTTTAAGTCATTTGCCAAAGCATCTAAACTAGCAGGAGAATTTGTTGCATTTGCTGCTTGGATAAGTTTTGCTTTAAATTGCGTTAGCGTATCATCAAATTGATTCATAGTTGCATCAGTGTTATTTGCGAAGGTCTGAGCTTTAGAAGAACTACTTTTGACTTGATCCAAAGTTGAAATTTCATAGTTTAGTCTCATTGTATCTACATATACACTACTGTTTTCATAACTATTTTGAATCTTTGATCCTGACGAGATTTGGTTATTTACATCATACAATTTTTTCATACTACTTTGATAATTATTTTTTGTATTTAAATAAAAAAGTGAATCAGTTACTCTCATTAAAAATCTCCTAATACCTAGTGCCTATATACAAGCAAATAAGGTTCCTTATGTCAAAATATCGGTTTTTTAGCTATTTTGTTTAATTTTTATTGAAAAATATTGTTTTTTTTCAAAAAAAATTGTACAATGCCTAAAATACATTATTTTAAAAGGATTGTGGAATGAAAAAAGCAGAATTTGTCCAAGCTGTATCAGGGAAAGCTGAGCTTTCTAAAAAAGATACACAAAAAGTTATTGATGCAGCAATTGAAGCTGTACAAGAAGCATTAGTTGCAGGTAAAAATGTAAGTTTTATTGGTTTCGGTACATTTAGTACTGCTAAAAGAGCAGCTAGAAAAGCTAGAGTTCCAGGAACTGATAGAATTGTAGATGTTCCAGCAACAACAGCTGTTAAATTTAAAGTTGGTAAGAGATTAAAAGACGCTGTAGCCAAATCTTAATTATAGAAATAATACAACAAGCTTAAAGTAGTGTCATAAACACTCTTTAAGCTTTTTTTATGTACTATTTCTTTCTTGTTTCAGGTGCCTGAGTGGTGAAACTGGTAGACACGC
>CAZYTB010000152.1:0-4883 GCA_964650375.1 uncultured Campylobacterales bacterium
GAGGTAATCATGACACAATCAAGTAAGCGGAACACAGACGATTTGAACTTAATTGATTTTGAGATAGTTCCGGGTAGTCCCATACGGTGTAAGTCTTGTGGGTGGGAAACGAAGCATGGAAACCTATGGAGGTGTCTTAATGAAGACTGTCCTGACCGTGATGTGATCGAGGTTGAGTTGATACGTGTCAAGTACGAACGTAATGCCACAACCAAGGAAATTGAAAACCTGGTAAAGAAGATGGCAGAACGTGATGGGTGGAAGGAGTTCGTACCCAAGGGCTGTGATTACACTCTATGGAAAGACCCGGACAGCCAGTCTCAATTTGACGTAGTTGATCTATGTACGAAGTACAAGGTTTTGGCTTACTACCAGGAGTCTATCAAAGATTCAAAACAACGGAGTGAATAATTATGACAACAGAAACTGAAGTTGATTGGGTGAAGGAAGCAGAGAAATGTGCGAAGAGGTTGAGTTGGACGGATGGTCATACTATTTCTATTCCAAGTTCTCCGAATAAGACAAACCTACTTCAGTCTTGTTTAGGTTGGTGCACTCCCTACGGCTTTTGCACTAACGACGGACTGTCTTCATTCGTTTATAACAAATACAATTTACTGGCGGTGATAGAACGGGCAGGGTTTTTTGGATGGGATGTAGTTTGGTTGGATAGGCATATATCGTTCGCTAAACGTAAAGGCGTTGACGGAGATGGTTCGGGTTTAAGTACAACAACTCCGTACCCTGTGCAAGAAGACGGTACGATGAGGGCAGTGGTCCTGGCGTTTAATGATATACCGTATTTGGCGTTCAAGCAATCAAACACAAAGGAGTAGAAGTTCATCATGTCTAAATTATTCCCAACAAGGCGGCATCGTAGTTACTACAAACCCGTCAGGGCAGTTGACTGTAAGTACTGCGGAATGATCCACTTCACAGATGGTCTAAATTCTATTTGTGAGTATAAGAAAGAAAAGCTCTCAAAAATAACTCAAAAGGAACAAGCTGATGCCTGGTATCAAAGAGCAGACAAGAACATTTCACCACACTCGCGTTGTAGGAGACACCAGAAAAAACATTTTCTACAATTGCGTAATGCTCCCACCGGAAAACCTCCGTGCGTTGTGTGGTAACAGCGTGAACAATGTGATGAACAGAGACGGTGCTTCAGCCGTGCGTTGTGGTAACCACGCTCACCCCGTCTGTCCTTTCTGCCTCGACATAGTTAAGCTGTGCCAGAGTCTTATCATAACTGAGGGAGACTAATGAACCTACACCGATACATAGCAACCGAAGATGAGCTCATCTCTTTGAAAGAGGGTTTTATAACTAATCTGTACATTCCCTTGGATGACCAACCAGCTGACGGTTGGAGAATCATGTACGCTGACCGACCATCCAAGGGCTCATATCAGCTGTGCGACAAAGACGAGAATGAGAAAGCGTTTGCCTTGTCTCCTTACCGCAAGGGTGACATACTTTATTTCGCTGAAGAGTGGGCATCTTACTACAACAATCATGATGAGCCAGCCAATAGTATTTTATGGCGAGATGTCGGACTGCTTACGGGTCTTAACCCTGGTATACAAGTAACAAAGCGTGGTGCCTCGACTATGGATATTAGTTTGTCAAGATACTCTTTGAGGGTTACGAACTCGGAACTGTTTGTTAGTTCTGTCACCGTAAAGGACACATCGGTGTCCAAAGACTTTAAACTACAACACAAATGGTACTGGTGGGTGACACTATGTTGAAACGATTCTACATCAGGTTCATAAACTGGTTGTGGTATCACAATGACTCAAAGGGTGCTAGAGTAATTGAACTTAAGCACTGGGACATGTTCTTAGTTGAGAATAAGTTCAAGGGCAGGAGCGTGGACATGATCGACTTGGGGCATTGGCCGAACTGGCGGTTTATATTCAAACGTATAACTTCATTAGGAGCATGGAATGGCGACGAACCTAATAACTAAAGAAAATAAAAAGAAGGAAGGTGACTACACGGGGATGAGGTTCTTTGTATTCCATATTCTTGAGGCAAGAGTGTGTTCGGGTCGAGTTGTATGTAACCACGAAGACCTTCCATCAATGAGATACGATGTCATAACCGATGACGGAAAGAAATTCGGCTATCTTCAAGACAGAGAACTTCTTTGCCCAGCTGAACTCAATGTGTGGATTGAAGCCGCAAAAGAAAAGTTCAAGGTAGCACCAACTGAGTTTCTTGAAAAAACTATCCGCTCAGCTGTGAATGTCCTGGCAGTTTATTACTCAAGGGTAGGGAAAGCTATAGCAGTTTGTGAACTGGATGGCAACGGTAGCATTATCCCGCTTGTTATCACTGGTGGTGAAGAAGTGGTGGATAACATATTTGGAGATGTTCCAGTGTACCGAATATGGGAAGCTTCCGATATCGAGGGAAACAAATTCATGCTAGTCAACAACTCACACTACACCGAGACTGTTGCTAAAAATTACTGGTGGGAATCGAAAGTACCTGGTAAGAGGTTCATGGAGATTACAGTGATGCCGTTAACCAAAGTGGTTTTGGCTTCCCCTGGTTTTAAGGAGAACAATAATCTTCACTATTGTGAAGACCACAACCGTGTGTACTACGACTACGACTCTTGCGTGAAATGTAAGCTCGATATCCCCGGTCTTAATGAAACAATTGTCCCGCTCAGTCGTGCCAAACTAAAAATGGCTCACATAGTATAGTGAAAGGAAACTAATATGAGTATTTTAAAACGCCTGGGGATGTTTCGCCTCCGTCAAGGACTCCAGAAAATATCTATGCACCATGACAAAATTAATGAGGCATTCATTAATAGCGATTCCGAGAGTATGTCGTCTGAACTTGAGCAGGCTGAAAAAGAAACCATGGATACACTGAAGCTAGTCAAAGAACTTGAAGAACTTGATAACAAGAAAGGTGGAAGTTAAAATGGACGCATTAGAAAAATCGGCACTGAGAACTATCGGTGAGCAGAGTCTAGCAATTGTAGATACAGCATCTCAAGCTATTGAGTATTTGGACACTGAACAAATTCAGGAAGCCAAAAGTTCACTCCAGCATATTCTCATACTCAACAATAAGATAACTCAGCTCCATAATGGGCTATGTACCTACAATGCAGGCAAATTACCCTAATAGCTGTTGAAATAGCTCGTGTTACTGTGTGCATTATCGTGAGTTAGTTCTTGCTTTTCCTCTGAAAATAGGTTATACTATATGTGAGGCAGGGGGCTGAGTCCTCCACCCGATTCAATTAATTGTTTGTACACAGGAGTGTGTAATGTTAGATTCCTCTATAACAAGACGCGAAGAGAAGAAAGCCTACTATCTCAAAAATAAAAATCGTATCAGTGCAAGAGCGAAAGCTCACAGAGGAAAGAACATTGAAGTAGTAAAAGCCCAGAGTAAAATGTACAGGGTTAACAACATTGAAAAATAAGAACAGCCAGTGCCGAGTATAGAGAAAATCTCAAAACTCAAAAAAGATCACAAGTGGGCCAATAACAAAAACTATTAATCTCTTATCTCTATTCAATATCCGAGGGTTCTATGCTAAGCGATAAAAAACAAAGAGCGGTCGAACTGAAGAGGGCATGTAGCATCCGGTATTATTACGAGCATAAAGAAGCTCTCAACGAAAAGAGAAAGCTGATGAGAGCTGGTCGTACTCCCGAAGAAAAGAAACAAGATTCTGAGTATTCCAAAAACTACTACAAGGAAAACAAACTAAGACTTAACCTCGCATCGAGAGAAGATAATCTTAAGAATAAAGAAAAAAGGAAAGTATATAACAAAGCGTATCGTGAGAAAAACAAGGAAAGGATTCTAGCGGATAAAGCAGAGAAGAGGCGTGACCCAGTAGCTCATGAGATGGAGAGAGCAACCAATAGGGCATATGCTAAGAAGAATAATGTTCTTTTAAAAAATAAAAGACGAGAAAAGTATAAAGAAAACCCTGAGCCATTCAAAGTCCATCAAAAGAAATACTTTGATAAGTTCAAAGCCAATGAGCCGGATGCCTACAACGAGTATTTAAAAAGCAAGGGTGAACCGTTAAATACATCACACGATAGGAGAAATCATCGTAGGCTGTGGGAGGATAAAGAAGACCTCTTGGTGTATAACAAAGGCGACAAGATCCATGGGTTTAATCTTTCCGATGCGGAGATAAGCTTGATTCTTCACCGGACACGGACAGCAGTTACACTCAGGCGGTGGAGGTTAGTAAAGTCTCTTAAGACATCCGATAACGAAGATGAACAGGAGGGTCTGTCACAATGACTGAGTCCGCACGGCGATGTAGAAAAGAATACATGCGTGAGTACGCTAAAAAGAACCGCGTACATCTCAGCGAGGTCGGTGCAAAATACCGTGAAGAGAATCGTGATAAAATCCGTGAGACTCACCGCAAGTTCAGAGAGAACAATATTGAGAAGCGGAGAGCTTCCTCACGTCAGTACCAAAAAGACAACCCCGAACTGTATAAGCGGTATCGCAAAGAACACAGGAAAGAAATTGCAGAGTATAGAGTAAAGCACCATGCCAAGTACGTTGAAAAAGAGCCTGAGTTGTACGATGCTTATCTGGAGAAGGATGGACAAGTAAATACAAAGGCTGACGGTAAACGCCTGTACCATGGCACGCGATGGGAACCCTACGAAGACAAGATGGTTTGGGAAAGAGTGGACCCAAAGACTGGGGAGACTCTTTCAAACATCCAGTTGAGTTTGTTACTTCATAGGACTCGTGGGTCAGTAATTTCAAGACGGGCTAACATCAGAAAGAAGCTTTTACTGGGAGATGAAACGTCTTATGTCAAAAATAGTTCTAGCTAGCATAACATGGTTAGTCGTCATCGTGTTCAT
>CAZYTB010000153.1:0-4813 GCA_964650375.1 uncultured Campylobacterales bacterium
TCCGGTCGAAAATGGTTTTCCAGTAATAAGCGGCTGCCCGAGCTTCGTAATTGTCCGGGTCGCCGCTTTTTACCTGCGATGCCCAATATTGCATTCTTTCTGTGTCAATTTCGAGTCGGCATAGTAGCGCCGCCTGATTCAGGATTTTCTTTTTGATGGTTTGTTGCCACAGGTTCTTTTTCAGTGGTTTGCTAGCATTTATCTGAAACGAAAGGTTTTCGGTGTAAGTGCTGTGGGAAGCCATGGGTAACAACAATCCCAGCGGCAGATGGGCAGCATCGTTGATGAGCATGGCTGCGTTGTTTGCCACAAGAGCCTGTAGTGCCACCTGTGTAATCTTTATCTGGTAATGATCCAGAACAACGATACCAATGTCTTCCATTGGGATGGTTTTTACGGTTTTATCTTCCAACTCCACGGCGAGCTGGTTCTGCCTTTTGGACAAGTAGCAGGAGTTGCCGAAATAAAGGGTTCGTTTTATCATAAAACAGTTAGCAATATTAGTTTAGAAAACATACTAAAACAAAAAACTAATTCGACCATCTAAAGATATGGTGAAATCTTTTCTTTCTATAATGCAAGTCAGGTTACTTGGACTTAACAATAACCTTGGGTGGATAGTATCAGTTGAAAATATTGAAAAACCGTTTTTTCCTCTCAGACCAAAAGTGTCTTTAGGATAATCTTTAGTTAATTGCTCATCATTCCTTGCTTCCAAATGATATTGAAACTGTATTCTTCCATCTTCAGCATTAAAAAGCGTTTTAACATAATACAGCCTGTCAGAAATTCTTCCTCCTAATTCTTTCAATTCCTCCTTGCTATTTTTATAAAACAAAACTTTTTGACCCGTTTGAAAAATATGATAAAGTTTAGCTGTTGTTTTAATTTTACCCCGTCCTATTTCCATTGTTTTTTCAAAGAAATCATTTATATTTTTAGTTTCTGAGGATGATTTTATTTTTGAGACTTCAAATAAATTTATGGGCATTATTTTTTTATTTGCTTTATCAAAATCATTGCTGTCAACATACAAAGCAAACGCATAATTGTCTCCTGTTTTAATAAAATAATCCTGTTTATGTTTGTGGTTAGACTTATAAGTTTGTTCTTTCAAAGCATATACACTTTTTGCTGATAAAAACCCTCTTCCTGCTTTAGCCCGAATCCGTATGTGTCTTATTTTATTGCCGTCAAAGTCGCTAATATTATGAATTTCAACGCCCTTTTTTAGTTGACTTTCGATATGGCATTTTAAATGTTTGTCAATAACTTCATCTTTGATATTCCCATTGGATATTTTTAAGTTGTTCATTAGTTCTCTTTTAACGACCCAATACTCATCGCTCAGTATTATTTTTCCCTCCTCATCTCGCAGTATTCTATCATTCTTGTTCCTTTTTGCCAATCTAATTTTGCCATAAAATGTTTCTTCGTGTAGTTGTCCCCTAATAGATTCACCCTGAGCAATTTTTGGTATTTTATTTCCGTTTTTATCAAGTAAGAGGTTCTGATTTTTATCCCGCAGCCAAGCAACTCTGCCTCTTTTTCTGACAATACGCTTCCCTTGAGGTAGTATTTTATCCTTTTCCGCTAAGTTGTTAATTAAAATATCCTTTTCAATATCTTTTAATAGCTGAAAATTGAAACCGGGAAACGGTTTTTCATGATATTGTCCATTACTATTTTCAATAAATTTGAAAGCTTTTTTTAATATTTCTTCTCTTTTAGCGGAATTTGGAATTAAGGTTAATACCGCTGCATCAATGGCATGATGATGGTGTTTTGCACGGCTCTTTTCTTCATCTTTTTCCTGAATCTTGTAAATCTTACGAAACTCAGCGGTAACAGCTCCTTTCTGAACATCAACTCTGTTGAATACTGTTTTTAAATAATGAAATGCATATTTTGTTATAATTTGTGTGTCTGTTAATTGACTGTTTACAAAGCCTTGAGGGATATCTTTTCTGGTAAATCGATCAACTTTGTTTTTCCAATAATTGAATTCAAAATATCGTAAATGTTTTTGCCTTATGGCATAATCTTTACTTTCCTTATCCTTTGCCAACTTGGATTTAAATTTCCAAAAGTCAATTTGTTTCTCTAAATCCTCAACTTTTTGAATCCAGCCATTCAATCTGGGTTTTATGGCGGAATATCCATTCCAGTCATCTTCATAATTTTCAAGCTCTGTTGGGATTCTGTTTTGCTTGATGTTCCTGTTATAATCTGCATAACAAACAGTAAGGTTAGCAAGAGAATTATCAAATGATTTGCTTCTTGGTATTGTATGCTCAAAATCAATAACATTTGTATTGAATAAATCTGTCAGATTAATTGTTCTTCCGGTATAAAAACACCTTGCGTTTTGTTCTTTCCACAGCCGATATTTCTTAATTTCATCTTTCGATGCGGAAATTTCTTTCATTGCATCCTCAATATTTTCAATTTGCTCCGTCCATAGTCTGAACTTGTCAATATCAGTCTTGTTATCAGGACTGGCATTACCTTTAAAATCGTTGTCTTTAACTAATTCGGAAATAGCTTTTGCAAACTCTGTATTTTCTATTTCTCTTCTGCGTTGATAAGTTTCTATTGCAGCTCTTTTATTTTTGTCATTTAACTCACGTGCCAATTCAACTACAATTTTTGTTTCACTGTCTATTTTCCCAATTTTGATTAAATAATTTATGACATCGCGTAAATGGTAGAGGGCTTTATAAGCCATGGGGTTTTTAAATGCTGCTGTTTTTGGGCTGTCCAAATAAATTTTACCTTCTGTTTTGGGGTAAATATCAATCTGTGAAGGGTGGTATAATTTATTTGCTTCTTTTTCATCAATGTTAAAATTACCAGTCAAAAAATCTTTAAGTTGGTCCAATAATTGGGGTAGTTTAAAGTACTCTCTTTTACTATTTGAGAAAAATTCCTGATATTTGTTAGCAACTTGTTCTACAACAATATTTTTAAAAGAATCATCTTTTTTCTGCCATCGACTCTTTCCAAAAAATTTCTCTGAAGCCTGCATAATTTCATCTCTATCTGTCTTTTCCAATTGATACGAAGTATCTTTATATGCAAACTTTTCTTCAAAAGGCAGAACTTTATATTTGGAAATAAGATTGTTTGTAATGGAAACAACATTCTTTTCTTTCCTGTTTTCTTGAATCACATCTTTCACAGCATTAATAATCACATCTTTGTTGTGATTAAATAGATCTTTGCCGATTAATTCAGGAATTTTAGCTAACATTACAGCTTCTGTATAGATTAACCCTTCTTCCAAGAATGGTAAAATATTGTTAATAGCTTTTAAACTTAAATTGGCATATCCCACAGGAAAATTTCGGAAGAGTGTCAATAATTCGTGAATTTGAGGTTCATTTAAATCAATTTTCTTAATCAAAAACTCTTCAAAAGCTTCTTCATCTTCAAATGAAAACAAAATATGCCATAAATCGTTAATACCATATTCAGTTGATTTGTTTACTCCTTTTTTATCCGGCTGGTTTGTTTTTATGCAGATTGTTTCCCATTTCTCACCAAATACTGCTTTAAGCCTTGCAGAAACAGGGCACCCGGCAACATTTGTATCATCAAGCTTTGGCTTATAATTTAATATCCAATTTGCTCGTTCATTTTTAATCAGGTATTTTCTAATATCTCTAAACTTAAAATTCTGTTTACTTTTTCTGAAAAAAACATCTTCATAAAGTTTCTGCTTTAAACCAAGTGGAATAGGCTCAAATTTTTCATTATCACTTAACTTGTATTTTATATTGTTGATAAATGACCAAGCCCTGTATGCTTCAAATCTGGGATGACTTATTGGACAACGATATTTACTCTTTTCTAACGTGCATTTTCCAACCAAACCTTTTTGTGAGCGCAAAGGTCGTTGATAAAAAATTGCCTTAATGATTTCTTCTTTGAATGAAGGCTTAAGTTCTTGAAAAGCAATTATTTTCTCAACTTCGTCAAGGTAATCTTTCCTCAAAGTATATCTGTTCCGTACCCTTACTTTATTACCTTCGAGGTGGGCAAAAGCAGCACCAAGGCTTCCGTTGTCCTCAATAAGTTGGGCATATTCTTTTCTTCCTTCATAAATTTTTGATTCTTCATTCGCTCCTTTTTTTCTGTTACTTTTAAACCCTCTCCTTTGAGCAATATGATATAATGCGCGTCCCAATTTATACCTGTTTTTCTGCGAGGCATCCAGCTTTTTTGTGATTAATTCTCTTCGTAATTGATACGGACTTGTATAGTCCGGAATATCATCATTATTAAAATCAAGTTTTATCCAATTATCAAATTGCTTATTATTTATGGGGAAAACCCGGCCAACATTTTTTTTATAATGTTTCCAATTGTTTAATTCTTCTATTGTGAGCGGACAGTAATTGTTTTCAATTAACACTTTTAAAGTTCCCCATTTTCTATATCTGCGGGCATTATAGAGCCGTCTGGTTGAACGATGTTTTGTCCGTTCAGCGGCAAATGAGAATTCACCGGCTTTGCCTTCGCCCACCCCTTTTTTAAATGTATAGACGCCGAACCATTCAAAATCATTTTCTTCTCTTAGAGCTAATCCAATAGAGTTAGTACCCAAATCTATTCCCAATGTTTTCATAATATTTTTGTTATTAATAATAAAAAATTCATATATTTGCACTTGAAAGACAATTCACAACAAGGCTATAAGCCGAAGTAATACTTTGCCCTGCATACTCTGTAGGGCTTTTTTTTTGATAATTCCTACAAAAGAAAAATAGCCTTCTCCTCACAATAAGGATTATTCCGTTGTGAAAACATT
>CAZYTB010000154.1:0-4746 GCA_964650375.1 uncultured Campylobacterales bacterium
AAACGAGTTTTTTATGAATTTGGAGGTATGTTGAATGTTATGGAATTATTTGGGGTAAAGAGTGCACTAGACATGGCTGTTAGTGTTTATGATATAATTTTAACAAAATATCAAAACGGTGTAGTAGATAATATCACATATCTTGATGTGCTAAGCAAGAAAACTATAAATAAATTGCTTTATAATCAAGCTTTAAACAACTATGAAATAGCAAAAGCAAACTATTATTTTAGTAGTGGAGTCAGCTACAAGCAAATGATGACAAACTTTTAAGAGGGCAGAGATGGAAGATTTTAATCAAGATGAGATAAGAGATATAACAGCTGAAGTGCTTGAACACATGATGAGTCCTAAAAATTATGGAAAAATTGAAGATGCGAGTGGCGTTGGAATGGGGATTGATTCTGCAACAAATGAATTTGCTTTGATATATCTTGATGTTGATAATGATGAAAATATCAAAGATATAAAATTTTCTTGCAATGCTTGTCAGGATACTGTGATAGCAGGATCCATGTTTACAGAGATGGTTAAGGGTGAAAGTCTGGATTATGGTAAAAAATCCGCTTCTTTGATGGGCGAAAAAATCAAAAATGCTCCACCAAAACAACAAGCATGTTCTGGCATGGTGATAAAGGCATTTGACGCGGCAATAAAACACATGCAAGAAGTCAAAAACGGCTCAAACGAAGAGATGGCAAAACTAGAACTTGAGATATCTTGCGAAGGCGTGGAAAACAAGGAGAATACACAATGAAACTGAATAAAATATATCAAAAAAAGCATGAACTGTGGCTTAGCATCCTTTTTGCTTCTTTTGCTATCTCAAATGAAAAGATAAAAGACGAGCTTTATGATATGGCGGGGATTGAGTTTCGTCATCTAAAATGGCTCTCAAATATGATGGCTGAGAAAAATATAGAATATGATTATGAAAAAAATGATATAAATATACAAAAAACAACTAATTTTAACTTTTTCAATTCTATCATTGATGCGATTGAAGATGTCAAAAAAGAGTATGATTTGGCTGATTTACTTTTTGCTAGAATCAATACTGATGAGGATTATTTTTTGGAGAGATTAAGGCATTTTTTGACTCAAGAAAAGTTTGATGATATTGTTACTGCATTTAATCGTGATAGAGTTTATGAAGACAAAAAATTGAGTAAAACTTCGACAGATGCTTTGACTATATTTTTATTTGAAGAGACTTATAAAGAGTATGAACTCATCTTGATATATGCTTACATGCAAAACTATACAGACGATATAGTGCAGTATAATGTTTACCAGGATTTAATAGATGAGTCGGTTTTTCATCTCAAATGTTTTGGAAATATGCAAGCAAAGATGGGCATACTCTCAGTCCCAAGGACTATCATAGCCTCTTTGTATAAAAGAGCGGATATAAAACAGTTTCTAATAGATGGAGTAGAAGAAGAAAAAGCAGCTAAAGAGGAGTGTATAAAACTCTCAACTGCTGTTCAAGATGAAGAATTATCTCACTTTTTTGATTTTATAAATTTTCAAGAAAATTATCATATAGAGCTGATGCAAAAGGCTATAAAAGTACTTTAGTTAAAAGCTTCGTCTTAAATACTATCGTGGTAGCGAAAGAGACCGTTTAAAATTCCATTTTTTCTCTGCATTTTTGATACCCATATAAAGTATTTTCTCAACTTTCGCACATAAAACCCAACTCTTTTTGAGTATAAGCACTTAGCACAGTAAGGATAGTCAATAAATCTTTATTGTCCTTGACAACATTTTGAATTTCAGAGATTTTTGTTAAGATTTGAATAAAAAGTTGCATTAAATGGTAAGAGTTTCAAGCTCGCATTCCAAGTCTCTAAAGAGCTCTCCAAGAGTTTGTGGTTCATGTTTTATACGATTGATATAACTCACAATATTGTAGGTAAACATTGAAAGAGTGATTTTTGCAATAAGTGCTTCGTAGATACGATTCTCTTCTTTACCAATCTCATAGCATAATCGATATAATTATAAAGCCCCATAAATTAGCCCTTTATAATAATGTTGTGGTAACAAAATTATACCTAAAATGCCTATTTATGGGCTTTAATACTTAAATTACCTTTGTGGATTTAGTGAAAATCTATGTGCAAAAGTTGAATTAAATAAAATAATTAGGTAAACTGTCCCCGGAATTGTGAATTAAATAAAATAATTAGGTAAACTGTCCCCGGAATTGTGTCCCCGGAATTGTCCCCGGAATTGGCTTTAAAAACCAACATCTTTTTTTAGCTTAAACCAAATATTTTCTTACATTTCTAATACAAAAATCCAAATAACCAAAGCGGTATCTTCCTCTCTCCGCCTATTTCTAGATTGTCCATAACCACAAAAGAGTTTTTTTGATTTTTTATCTGTTTTTTTGTTTTGTTTTTTCCGCCTATCTCAAAGAGGTATTTATCGTCTATCAAAAAATCTCCACTATTTGGAATCTCTATCTTGTGATTGAAAAACATCGACATAAAAAACACTTCTCTTATAGTGCCTATTTCTACCTCATCGCAGTATGCATAGTGCAGATTTGTATTGTTCAGGTATAGCTTTTGCGGTTTTGCAAAGATATTGTCACCTCTGCTTTTTTGGTTGATCGTTTTGAGTATCTTTCCTCTGTCTAAGTAGTGTAAATATTTATAAAGTCTACTGTAGTCATTTTTCATATTCATTTTTTCAAGAAGGTTCTTCATGTTGGGTTTATATGGATTTGATTTGCACACTAAAGAGACTAGCTTTTTCAAGTTTACGATATTTTGATACTCTATCGGGAAGATAGATGGAATGTCACTTTCTATGACTATATTTATCGTTTGGCTTAGTTTTATAAGATAATCATCCTTGTTTTCAAAGTAAAATGGATAATATCCATACATCAAATACTCTTTCCACTGTGTGTATAGGTTAAAATCCATAAGTAGTTCATCTGCTATATTTATGTGGTTTTTCAAAATCTCTTCGAAGCTGTATGATTTTAGGTTTAGGTTATTTTTGATATTTAAAAATTCTCTAAAAGATAATCCGTTCATCTCGTACATCATAGTTCTTCTACTTAAGTCGGCTTTTGAATTATCTATCTTTAGGGCAGATGAGCCAGAAAAAAGGACTTGAAGATTTGTGATATCATAAATATTTTTCAACTCTGCTTCAAAATTTGTATATTTATGAATTTCATCAACAATCAAAAGCTTTCCGTCTTCTTTATAAAATCTATAAGCGATATCGAACAAAGAGTCAATACCAATCATATCTGCACTTATATATAACTTTTCATTAAAATCCAAATCACTTTCGCGCAAATACTGCAACAAAAAAGTTGTCTTACCGACACCTCTAGCCCCGATGATACCTATAAGTCTGTTTTTAAAATTTATCTCTTTAAAAATATATCTTTTATACTGCTGTGTAGTTTTTCTGAGATACTCTCTTTGGTATGTTCGTAATTTATCTAACATATTCACCTCTTATACTATTTGCTATGATTATATCATAATTTAATGTTGATATTTAATATTTTGATTATATTTGTATTAATATACATATAGATATATGATTTTCTGCTTATATTTTATATATTTAGATATAAATTATCTGCAAAAGCTACCAAAAAGAACGAGTCAAGATATGATGATTTGGTAAACTGTCGTCGGAACTCCTCCTTTATATCACATATAAACCTATTCAATATTTGGTACAATATTTAATATAGCAGAATTTTTGCAAACTTCCATAGCTTTGATATAATTTGTTGTAAATCCATCAAGGTCAAAAGCTTCATGTGGTATATCAAAATTCTTTACTAAATTTGTTGGTGCAATAATATCAAACGATATTTTATGACCTTTTTTTAACAGGTTGATAAACTTGTCACTTGCGATAAAATTTGAAAATATCGCAACATGAGATTCTGAATTGTGTGGTGAAAAATTTACAACTGTAAGTATTCTCAGTTTTATCTCAAACTTTACATCATCTACTTTTACTTGAACTGTTGCCAATTTACCTTTAAAATCAACTATATGCTTTCCAAATGTCCAAATAGTTAGCCAGAGATTATTTGTTTTACAATCATCTGTCGTTTTGATAAAGCCAAATTGATTTCCATAAGCAACCTCTCCTTGTGTTGTTAATTTAATCATATTTTTATCAACTTTTTCTGTTTCCCATTTTTTATATTTCCAAGTTGCACCATTTGACATAGTAATACTTATGCAAAGCATAATAAATATAAGTGTGATTGTTTTCATCTTTATGCCCCTTATTTTATTTTCAAAATAGTAGCATAAGTGATTTACACAGTTAGGTAACTTAGGGTTGAAATCTAACTCTCTTCTTCGCTATTGTCTTTGAAGGAATCGCTGTTGATTATCTTCAAAACCTCACATAGTCTATCATCACCGTAAAAATACTCTTCCAAAAGTGGTTCGATTTTGTACTTACATGTAAAGGATAAATCCTCTTTAGGGAGAAAAAGTAGCCTGTTCTCTTTTCGCCCCCTTTTTTCTCGGATTATCTGGCTGGTTCGTATGCTCCAACACCACTTCCACCATATATCATATACGGATCTGAAGAACATAGATAATCCTCTAAAGGGTATATATTATCTATTGGATGGTGTTGTAAAAATTTAATAGGTGTTTGTAAAATAGCTGTTTTTCCATACTCCAATACTTCACATCCATCTGATGAAACTGATACTCTAATATATTTTTTCGACAT
>CAZYTB010000155.1:0-4691 GCA_964650375.1 uncultured Campylobacterales bacterium
TATTGATCGTCTGTAAGTTGCTTAAGCAAAGCGTCACTTTGTTCTTCTATCTTTCGCTTCTAGTTCCGCCATGAATCATATCTCACACTTTAACATATACTCTCTGTCAATAGTCACCTTCAAACTCAAGAACATTAAGCGGGATAACTTGTATTTATTACAAGATAAGCGGGTATGGTTAACATTAACTAATTTTTTGAATGCCAGCTATTGGCTGTATGCTGACAGATATTTTAAACTAAAAACACACGCTTTCAGAAGGACTTGGAATAATCTCTGTTTAAATATGCATTAACTGAAAAATATACTACCAATAGTTTATCGATATTATTTGAAATGTCGCGTAAATGCACTGACTTCTTCTCGTGGTGTTCTATAAGTATTCACCAATGCATTCTTATCTTCGTAGCCCAACGACATACCGCACAATAAAATGGTGTCTTGTGGGAAATCTAATGTTGTTTTGATGATTTCGGGATAATCTGCAAGCGACGCTTGCGGACAGGTTGCTAATCCTTGCTCTACAGCAGCTAACATAATAGATTGTAAAAACATGCCATAATCCATAAATGCGCCTGTTTGCATACTCGCATCCATAAAAAATAAAAGCATAACAGGCGCATCAAATGCTCTGTAATTGGCTGCCCATAAGTCGAGCTGACGTTGCTTCTCCTCTCGCTCTATCTTTAATGTTGAATACATTTGTAAACCACAGGCAACACGCCGTGACTTGTATGGCTCTATCCATTTTTCAGGATAATAGTGATAATCTGCTTTGCCATTATCACCCTTGCGAAAGCAGCTTTCAATTTGTACTTGTAGTTTCAGTTTGGTTTTACCAGTGACTACCGCCACCTGCCAGGGTTGTATATTTGCACCGGACGGTGCATGGCTGGCAGCAGTTAGAATAGCATTGATTGTGCTTTCTTTAACTTCCTTGTTGAGAAAGGCTCGTACTGATTTTCTTTGTTGTATGGCTTGTATTACATTCATTATCAGATGTTTAGTAAATTTATTATTTCATTAACAATTATCACTTAAAACCGCCAATAGAGCATATTAAGTTACAATAAATCTCAACTTGGGTATTTAAGATAATGACAACAATATTAATGCGCACCATGCCTTGTTTATTACTGGGTATGACTTTTCTTGCTGGCTGTTCTTCAAGCCATAAGCTTATGCCGACGCCGAATATTTATTTACAGGAAAATGAATATCCAGCGGACCGGGTGCCGCCACATATACAAGCAAATAAAGTGGACCTCCTTTATTTTACAGATCGTGCTCCTGATCATAATGACCTAAATGAACCGAGCTATGGATCAAAACGATCAGCATCGATGGCATTTGGGGCGGCTGTGGTTGAGATTGGAAACGATTTATCATGGACTGACCTAGTTAAGATGAGTGAGTCAGAACAGCGCGATTCTTCTTCGCAACTTAGCGTAATATCCAGAACGGAGCAAGGGAGATTTCCAGAAACACCTTACCCTTTTTCTATTGTCGATGGAATGTGGATTAATGATGTAAAGGTTGAGGCTGAACACGACCGTATCGCAACAAAATTTAGAAAAGAACTCAATCGGCGTTTAATGATGAGTGATGATAAAACTGTTCTGGTATTTATTCATGGGTTCAATAACACATTCGACTTTGCCGCTTCATCATTAGCTGAAGTTTGGCATTTTTTGGGTAGGCAGGGAGTCCCTATACTATATACCTGGCCTGCTGGTAGCGGTGGGATTTTTGGGTATTTTACGGATCGTGAATCCGGTGAGTTTACTATTTATCATCTTAAACAATTTCTAAGGCTGCTGGCATCTTACCCCGAGCTTAAAGGGATTAATATTATTGCCCATAGTCGCGGGACTGATGTGACAACAACAGCGCTGAGAGAGTTGGTGATTGCTGCATGGGCCGCTGGAAACAATCCACTTCAGACATTGCGCATCAAAAATCTGGTGCTGGCTGCCCCTGACCTGGATCTGGGTGTCGTCCGGCAACGTCTTATGGCTGAAAAAATAGGACCTGCAATCGGTCAAATAACAATTTACACCACTCAGGCTGATCAAGCTTTGGGCGTTTCTGAAACATTAATGAGTGGTGTTAGATTTGGACGAATGACCCCCGCAGACCTTGGACAGCGGGCAGAGAATATTTTTAAAGAAGTGACCAATGTGAACTTTATCGATGTGGGTGAGGTTAAAGGGGTTGGGCATGCTTACTTTCGTAGTAGTCGGGCAACAAGCTCAGATCTTATACGTACTTTATTAACTGATGATCGACCAGGCGATTTAGGCCGTCCCCTGCAACATAGGCAGGGTAATTTCTGGAAGATTCCGAAGGACTATCTATTGCGATCCGAGTAAGTTACTTGCGGCTCATTGATTTGAACTGAAGATAATAGATGCTTAACAATCGCTTTAAGACTATCAGAATCAGGCTGCGTCTTATTAAAAAGGCGTAATCCGAAAATACCTGTGACTAAAAATTTCGCCAGTGTCTCTGGATTTTGATGTTTGCCTATGTGACCTACCGTTTGTGCCTCGATTAATAGTTGCTTCAGTTCCTGTTCAACGTCGGCGAACATATTCTGTAAACGCGTATTGATTTCTACATCGTTAACCGGAATTTCAGATAAGGTGTTTATCAGCAAGCATCCTTTACGCTCAGGGTCACAAAATGACTCTTGAACCAACTGATTGAAAAAGTCCGTGAGGCGCTCAATAGGTGGTTTATCATTATGCAGTACTGCAAATAGATTGAGTTTCATGCTCACGAAATATTGGTCAAGTGCTGAAAGAAATAGCCCACGTTTATCGCCGAAAGCTGCATAAAGACTACCAGGTTGAAGCCCGGTTGCCTCTACTAGATTTCTGATCGAGGTGTTGCTGTAGCCTTGCAGCCAGAATAACTGGATGGCTTTTTGTAATACGTCGCGACGATCAAAATTAGTGGGTCTGGCCATAAGCTTAAGAATACGAAGTCGTTTTGTTTTAGTTTGTTTTAGTTTGTTTTGGTTGTTTTTTTAAATAATTTACCCGTTCTGGTGGGGATTTCTTCAACAGGAACTATTTCTTCACATTGTCCCATTGCAGCGACTTTTTTTCCATAGAAGCGTGCAAAAGGAGCGGCACTAAGGCCATGTGCAATAATACTTAAACTGATAGTGAGTAATGTAATGGTTGAAATAATGCCAGAATGTGCAATCTGTCCCTGTTTTAAAATAAGTAACAGAAATAAAATGGAGGCCAAGCCCCTGGGTCCAAACCAGCCGATAAAAAAAGTGCTTAATAGATTCATTTTTGACCCGAGTAAGGATAATGCAACGGGGAGCATACGTATAAAGGTTAAACTTAACAGTGCATAAATGAGCATCCAGCCATTGATGAGCGGTAAAGCATCAGGCAATAAAACAGCACCAAAAATAAAGAAGGTGAGCAACGTGAGCAATTGCCCCTCTGTCTCGGCAAATTCAAACAAAAACCGGCAGACATGCGTGAGTCGGTTGCCAAAAACGAGACCCGCAACAAAAGTGGCTATAAAGCCATTGCCATGAAAGCTTTCCGCCAGCGTATAGGCTAATGCAGCAATTGCCAGCGCAACGATACCTTCAGAATTTTCCGTCATCCAGCTTTTAGCTGTTGTAATATTAATAAAACTTGCCCCAAGATAACCAACTAGAACCCCAGTCAAGGGACCAAAGCCCAATTGATAGAGCACAAACTGTAACCAGTCATGTTGTTCATGAAGGTTGTTTGCAGAAGCGAGGCTCGCGAGTATTAAAACAACAGGTAGCGCGATACCATCATTTAAACCACTTTCAATATTAATGGCCTGGCGTATACGCACCGGGACATGAGGTGACGTGACCACCATCAACCCAAGGGCAGCATCAGTCGGCGCAAGAATGGCGGCAACTAAAGCGGCCTCCCATAAGCTCAACTGTAAAGGAAGAAGCAGGGCAAATACGGTACCTAATACAATACTTAAAGGCATGCCGATGGCTAACAGTCTCACAGGAATATTA
This sequence comes from uncultured Campylobacterales bacterium, assembly GCA_964650375.1. GTDB lineage: Bacteria > Campylobacterota > Campylobacteria > Campylobacterales > Sulfurospirillaceae > JAADIZ01. The sequence continues at coordinate 4,034 of CAZYTB010000155.1, forward strand.
TGGTTACTTCTTAATCCTCGTAAATTAATTCTGGCAGCATCACTGAATAACACTAATACCAGCGTCATTTCGGTAATGATGTAAATAGAATGTTGATCAACTTGCAGATCAACCAATGCTAAACCATTCTGACTAAATAGTAAGCCTAAGCTTGCAAATAACAATGGTGGCGTCAACAGTGAGCCTTCCAGTTTTCCGGATAATAATCCGAAGCCCATAAATATTAGGGCGATGATGATAATGCTTAAATGTTCCATGGCATATTTTGTTGCTGTGATAAATGGCTTAGGGAATGAGTTAGTCGAGCGCAACGGCTAATCCTGTCAAGAGCATTATTATTATTGAACAATCACTCAATAAAAGTTATGATCCATTTTAATATTGAATGGGTATTCAATAACTATTCTATTTAGGAGATCATCATGCCACAGTGTTACCAGTCCATCATCGTTCATGCGCCGATTGAAAAAGTATGGGAGACCATTAAAAATTTTCATGATATGTCGTGGGCTAGTCCTGTGATTGAAGAGTGTGAAGCTGTTGGAGAGATTAGTGGAGCTGAGGTCGGAGCAAAACGCATACTAAACGGCGTTTTTCATGAAACCTTGCTAGAGTGTAATGATAAAGAATACAGAGTACGTTATTCCATTGATGATGG
>CAZYTB010000156.1:0-4683 GCA_964650375.1 uncultured Campylobacterales bacterium
ATCAGTGGAAGGCTAAAAGTGAAAGGAGTGGAAGAATGTTTGTGAAATTTGCAATTATACCAATTATATGTATTTTTTGTGTAGTGATTTGTTATACTACACATTAAGCGCACTTTATTTTGCTAAAATAAAAAAAATTAAAGGAGTTTATATGAAAATAAAGGTTTTAATTCTTAGTTTATTTGTTTCTATGGCTTTAAATGCCGGTGACTATATCATCAAAAGCAGTAAAAATTCTGTAAATGATACAATTACTAAAATAGAAAAGATAGTAAAAGCAAAGGGTATGGGAGTTTTTGGTGTTGTAGATCATAGGGCAAATGCAAAAAAAGTTGGTTTAGACATGACTGAAGCCAAAGTTATAATTTTTGGTAATCCAAAACTAGGAACCAGAATTATGCAAAGAGATATAAAAGCCGGACTCGATTTGCCTATCAAAATCTTAGTATATAGAGACTATGATGGAAATACCAAAATAGAATATCTTGACCCAAAAGCTTTGGAAAAAAGATTTGATTTAGGAGGCTGCAGTGTTATCCCAACAATGACAAAAGCCTTAGATAAAATTACTACAAAAGCAGGAATGTAAAAATCAAAAAACAGCACTATTTGGTGCTGTTCTTAAACTCTTTCCATCCATTTTCTCTTAATACACATGCAGGACACTTTCCACAACCATATCCCCAATCATGAAAACTTATATGATCTCCGTTGTAGCATGTGTGTGATTCATTTACTACGATATCCAAAATGCCCTCTTTGGCTGAAAGCTCGAAAGTCTCACCTTTTGTCAGATGCATTAATGGATAATGAAATTTTATATCTGACTCGCTTCCTAGATTTAACGCAAGCTCAAGTACTTTTACAAAATTTTCTCTACAATCGGGATAGCCGGAATAATCAGTTTGATTTATACCTGTCACTAGATTATTTATCCCTTGTTTTTGAGCAAAGGCATGAGCTAGTGTGAAAAATATAGCATTTCTGTTTGGCACAAAAGAAGCCGGTAGATTTGGCTTGGTATGATGTGAACTTGAAATATCCAAACTAGAATCTATCAATGCCGAATCATTTAATTGGGTAAAAGCATTTATACTAAGAAGTGTATTTTTCACTCCCATCATATCCGCTATCTTTTTGGCTTGTTTTATCTCAACTTTATGTTTTTGTCCATAATCAAATGTAATTGTTTCAACATAATCAAATCTCTCTTTCGCCCAACCAAGACAAGTGGTGCTGTCTTGTCCGCCACTAAATACTATTAATGCTCTACCCATCATCTAACTCCTAAAAATTTATGCATTTGAATGCTGAGTTTAAGATGAGGATGTTTTTTTACCAATTCTATGCAAAAATCAAGATTATCCATATTTGGTTTATCGAAAAAATTAAGTGGTTGTACAAAGATTGGCTTTTCGCTTTTTATATTTACTATTTTTTCAATGTCACTCTCTTTTGAAACGATAAACTTTAATTCGCTCCATCCATCTTTTTTTATATCTTCCCAATCTTTTGGACTATATGTGATCCAATCCGCACTTTTCACATTTTCAAACTTATATCCATTGCTCTCAATGCAAACAAAATAACCTAAATCTTGTAAAAACTTTATAAAATCATTTAAATTATAGACCGTTGGCTCACCGCCTGTTATGATGATTTGTTTTGCCGGATAATCTTTAATAACTTCTAAAATATCATCAAAATTACATGACTTGTAGCTTCCTACATGTAGAGCATCATCGCAAAAGGAGCAGGAAAGGTTGCAACCGTGTAACCTTATAAATATACTCGGCACTCCTGAAAATGCGCCCTCGCCTTGCAATGAATAAAAAATTTCAACTACTTTTAACACTAGATAACCTTATATTTTAATTAATACCAAACAAGATTGGCATTATATCAAAATATGCTATACTTTTAGAATGAAATATTTCATCCAACTCATTATCTTTTTGTCACTATTTACCTTATTTATCTCTTGCTCAAGTAATCAAAAAGCAAGAGAATTTCTGCAAACAAATAGTGCCACAACAATCTCAAGAGATTACCAAGCCATAAAAGAACTTTTACTAAAATACAAGAAAAAATTAGACCTTAGAAATCCTAAATTATATGATAAAAACTTATCTTATAAAATTTCTTACGAAATAAAAAATGATGAAACCAGCCTTAATCTCTTACGAAATTCTTCTTATAAATCATATCTCGAGAAAGCTTTTGAGCAAGGCACAAAATATAGAAATGATTTTTTAATATTGGGTATTTATAAAATGGTTTATGAAACATATAATATAAACAATGGTCATCAACTTACTTCTTTATCTTATAATTCACAACAATTTAAAAATCTTTTTTACACTCTAAAAGTTTTAAGATGGGAGATAAGAACGAAGAGAGATAAAAATGGTAATTTTATATTTGTCACTTGGCAAAAAAATTGGCAAATAGAATTAAACAAAAAACTGCAACAAAACCAAAAGCTCTCTATGCACACATTAAATAATTTGCCATCAATAAAAGATAAAAAAGAAAATATAATGGAACACTCAAACTTTAATTTTGAGATAATTTTAACAGCTATGATAGATAAAGTCAAAGACTCCCTGAAAGCCATGGGAGAAGAACCGCTAAATTTAAGCATTAATGCAATGAAAGCAATAATTTTCTTATAGAAAGCATAAGACTTCTTGCAAAACTCCTGATAGTATCAGGGGTTTTGCAAGAAGTCTATAGTATAATTGCACAAAATAAGGTGGTTATTATGCTTTGGGAAATATCTAAAGAATTTGATTTTTGTTATGGACATAGAGTTTGGTCTCAGGTTTTAAATCAAGAGTTTGCATTAAAAAGTTGCTTTACATGTAGGCATCTCCACGGACATCAAGGCAAGATAATCATTCATCTTCAAAGTGATGTTTTAAAAGATGGCATGGTGACAGATTTTGGGCATCTAAATTGGTTTAAACTGTTTTTAGATGACACACTAGATCATAAATTTATAATCGACATAAATGATCCACTTTTTCCAACTCTTCTTCCGCATTTTACGGACAAAGAAAATTTAATAGAACACAAAAATGGCTATAAAACAGTAGATTTTGGATTTATTCAAAACGAACCGAGACATATTTTTGAAATGTATGAGGGTTATATAATAGTAGATTTTGTTCCGACAAGTGAAAATATATCTACTTGGCTTATGAAAATCATACAAGAAAAAATGAGTAAAATTGATGTTAAGGTCTCACATGTAGAGTTTTTAGAAACGCCTAAAAGCAAGAGTATAGTGTATAATAGAGTTGATGTGAAAAATCACATCAACTCTGTTATAGTTTGAATAAATTGCATATTTCTCATAACTTTATTATAGTATGGATGGTTGTAATTTCCACCATTATATCTACTCACTGTTCGAAAGTAGTTTTTAGTATAATCATTTAACCAAACTAGATATTTCACTGCTACGAAAATATTAAATTTATCATCACCTAAGAGACGATTTACTAAAACAACATCACTCATCTTTTTTATCTTAGTCAAATTTAATTTTTCTGCTATAAATCTAGCAGTTTCAAGTCTTACTTGCATGATGCCAAGTGATGCCTTAAAAATGTTTGGATCTTTTCCGATATCTCCAACTTTAAACAATCCGGCACTAGTTTCGCTCAGGCAAATAGCCATAGCGGTATTTTCAAAAGTCTCTCCACTCTGATTTGGATACTGTTTTGCGATATCTTTAACGGTTTTCAATGTTTCTATTTGTTGAAGCGAGAGTTTTGCAGCAATTAGATTAGAGGTTGAAAAGATTAATACTATTATAAAGCTTCTAAGAAATAATGAAAAACTACTTTTTTTCATTATGTACCTTTAGAAGAAAATTTAGGTGCAATTATATCTAATTTTACTTAAAATAATATTGGACGAAACAGTATTTTTATTTTGTCCTTATTTGATAGAGTTATATGCCTTTTGTAATTGTACATATAAATCATCTGCTTTTACAAATTTTGCATCTAAAATTTCAAGCATTACAATATTATCTTCTTTGCCATTCCAGACTTTCTTATAGTTTCCTTCTTTGTATCCATGATTTTGTCTAAATTTATTTAATACATTTTTGGCTATATAGTACTTATATAAAATATTTAGATTGACACCACATTTTAGTGCTACAGTAAAGTAATTTTTCAACAAACTATCATAAATATCAACATTAAAACCAGTTGTCATATGTATAATTTTTTCTATATCATTTATAATTTCCATAGATGAAATATTATCAACATTATATGGCTCTTTAGTAAATCTCTTGAAACCTTGAACATCAGTAACATCTCTAACTAAGCGTTCAATTCCTTTACCTCTATTTATCTTGCCGTCTTCCAAGATAAGGCTCATGATAAAATGCCAAATATCTACTACCTCGATTACAGCATTTTCCCAGTCAACTGGTTTCTCTATATCTTTCCAGTGTTTCCAATTAAAACTATCTATTAACTCAGCGCACTCCATATAAATACATCTTTTCCAATTAATAATCTTATCATTTTTTGTATATCCATTTTCCCAGCCAAGTCCATTTGTTTCATCATTTAATTTTTGCTGCAGTAAAAACATCTCTTTTATATAATCTATACTAGTCACTTATTTCTCCTCTTTACTATGCGTGTAAGCGCAGAT
>CAZYTB010000157.1:0-4651 GCA_964650375.1 uncultured Campylobacterales bacterium
TTGCTGATGGATGTCTAACATCTGGTTGTATAGAAAACAGGATTGGTCTAAAGCTTTTTCTAATCTTGTTTTTTGTTTTTTGTCTGGGTATATTCTGTATCTGTACGATTTTCTCATTTTCCTTTTTGTTCCTCAATATATTTTTTAATTGTATCTTCTGATATATGCCCAACGCTTTCACAATAATAGCTTCTAGTCCAAAGAGTTGGAAGTCTTGATTTTAAAGATGGAAATTCTTTTCTAAGAATGTTTGACGTCATGCCTTTAAATTGTTGTACTATATAATGTGGAGCGTCTATGGGATTTGCTTGAACAAAAATATGAATATGGTCTGGCATTATTTCCATTTCTTTGATGTTCCAATTATGTTCTTTTGCTTTCTGTTTTAATAATTGTTTCAATCTTTTTTCAATATCTCCAATCAATATACTTCTACGATACTTAGGACACCAAATTAAATGATATGAGACATTATGAGTTGATGTTTTGGATTTTCTCCATCTTGGGACTGCCATATGGATAAGACACATAACTACTATTTAAACTTAACTATTTTTAAGACATAAAACTATACTACTACGCTTTCATCCCACAGATGAATCAGTGGGCTTTCCCGCTTTCCATCGTAAAGTTTATAAAGTCTAAATGTTTATACTTTGCATGGAAGAGGAAAAATTATTCAAACAAATTAAAAAATTAGTAAAACAATATCCAGACTATCTTATAAATGTGGAGAATGAAATGAAAACATTAAAAGATATAACAGTAGGAGAAGGTGCACGTAATAAAGAAAGATTTTCAAATAAAAAAGCTGAAAATTATTTTAAATTAATGGATTTATTTAATTCAGAACAAATAAAAATTCCAAAACTAAAGGATATTTAACTTACAAAAGAAATATAGATAAAAGAATCGAAGAAGCTATAAAAGAGTACGACGAATCAGTTAAAGAAAAGCCAACAGGTTACTTTAACTGATTCAAAGATAAGGGGAAGAAATGGAGATTTAATATTTTAGCAAATAATTTCAAAGTAATAGCAACGAGCGAAGGTTACGATTCAAAAAGAAATGCAATACTAGGTATTAAATCACTTCATAAAACAACGAATGGATTAATTAAGTTTAGGAAAAGAAAGTAACCTAAAGTAAACACAATTAGATTTTACTCAATAGTGACAAAAAACCTAAATTATAAAAACCCTAATCTATTACTTATTCTATGCCAAAACAATTACCAGCTATAGAAATTCATGACGAAAACGCAAGAATAGTAAAAGGATGGGGAACCGTCGACGTATTTGATAAAGCAAACGAGCGTTTACCTATAGAAGAATTTAAAAGAATTATGCCAGTAATCATGAAACGTGGCGGACTAGTAATGAACAGACATTCAAATCAGCCTTCTGGAAAAATTCTTAACTACGAGTTTAAAATGAAAGATACCCCAAGCGGACCTAAAGAAGGAGTTTATCTTACAACTGAAGTGTTTAAGGATTTTGGTTCAGACGATGAAGTATGGGAAGCAATAAAAAAAGGAGATACAGAAGGATTTAGCTTTGGTGGAAAAAATAATCTAGAAGAAATGGATTTCTCTAAAGGAGTAAGCCAAAAAACTCTAAAAGGGTTAGAAGGATTCGAGTTTTCTTATGTGCCTAAGGGAATGAATCAAGAAGCTACTATTGAAGAAGTAAATTATATCGCAAAGGAAGATACAGGAGAAGATGGAGAAACTTCCCAAGATTCAGATCATTATCATTTATACCGAATAGATGGAAATAGAAACGGGAAAACATTAGAAACTTTACCAAGGGAAACAGACGAACATATTCATAATATAAATAACGGAATAGTCCAAGAAGAAAACGAACATTCTCATAAGTTATCGAGAAAATTAGTCAACAAGGAGATAGTAAAAAAACCTTTTGCCGGATTCTCTGATTTTAAAGCCTGTGAAAGAGCAAATCAAGATAAAGATGATCCTTCTGCTTTCTGTGGATTTTTACAATCACGAGTAGAAAAAATTGAAGAAGAATTTGAAAAAGAAAAAATACAAAAGAAAGAAGATTTGACTATAGAAAAAGTAGAAAAAGTAGACAGCAACGATAAAAAAGAGAATAAATCCCAAAGTAAACACAATTTGATTTTACTAAATAGTGACAACAAATGCGAAAAGTTTATAAAGAATAGTATTCTAAATAAAAACATGGAAGAAGATAAAAACAAAAAACCTCAAGAAGAAGTTACTAAAGTTGAGGAAGCTCCAATCGCTGCTGATACTCCTTCTGAAAATCCAATGGAAAGAATAGAGGAAAAATTAGACAAATTAATTGAAGTTATTTCTAACGCACAAAAAGTTGAAGAGCCAATAGAAGTTGAAAAAGTTGATGATGAAGATGAAGAAGATAAACCAGTTGAAAAAGAAGGAGACGGAGAAGAAGTAAAATTACCACAATCTGAAGGGGAAGAAGTTTCACAAGATAAACCAGCAGAAGGAGCAAATACAGACGAACCAAAAGCAAATTTTCTAGAAAAAGAAGGAATCGAAAAAATTAAGACAGACATGAAAAATGAAATTATGAAAGAATTAGTAAACAAAAAAGCAAACACTCCAAGACCAGGGGTAGTATCAAATAATATATTAAAAGGAACAAAAGTTAATAATAAAGTAGCAAAGAATTCTATTGAAGCAAATAAAATGATTAGAGAGGCAGGATTAAGATGAAAATTAATACAATTCAGGAATTAGAGAATTTTTATTATGGCTCAGATAATTCTATTGCAAAAGCAGATGCACCAATATTAAGTTCTACATCAGGAGTATATAATAGAGTATTCGGAAAATTTGTTTGGGCTACATTCAATCAAGAAGCAAACACAGTAGGAATTTTACCAAAAACAGTATGGGACAAGTCTGGTTGGAGATTACAAACAGCTAGAGCAGGTAGTGCTGCTGATGGTGGAGTTGCAGAGGGCGGAGCAGTACCAGATACAATCAAGCCAACATTTATAGAAGTTTCTAATACATTAAAAACAAACGCACATACTTTTGAAGTAAGCGAACACCAACAATACTTTGTACAAAATGATGACGACGCTATCGGTGATTTAGAATACCAAAGAGAAATTATGGGAGTAAAGCATAGGGAAGCTATGAACCAGTTATTATTGGCAGATGCAAGTGCAGAAGCTTCAGTAGCTACAGCTAATTATTCTGGAAAGAATGGCTTTGAAACTATTGATCGAGTTATAAGTTCTGATTCAGAAGAAGATGCTTTTGGTGGAACATATACAAGTTACTTCGATATTTTTGGACTAGATAGAGATTCAGCTACTACATACGATTCAAATGTTTCACATAATTCTGGAACAGATAGAGCATTAAGTGACTCTTTAATTAGAACAACTATTTATGATGTTAAAGCAGATGGCGGAAATACTACAGTAATAAATACTGGATATGATACAGCTAGAACAACTTTAGCACTTTATTCTGACCAAGTTAGATACAACGTACTAAGTGAAACAAATGTACAAGTAGGAGTAAACGGTATTCAGACAGAGAACGGAATGGATGTAGGTATGAGAATTAGTACAATTTACCAAATCCCTATGATTGAATCCAAAGATGTTACTAAAGATACTATCTCTAGAATGTATTTCTTAGATACAAGTGATCCAGAAGGAAGCGGTAAACCAAGATTAAGCTTAGACATTTCTCATCCAACACAATATTTTCAAGCTGGAATTGACGATAATTCTCCTTTTGTAATCGATAAGTTTACAACTAAGGGTATGTATAGAACCAACGGAGAGATTAGGTGTACGAGCTTACAAAGTCAGGGAAAAATAAGGGATATATCGTGATTTCAAGCGAAACATTTATTTTTTTATAACTTACTAATTTTTTTTACAATTTTTAGCAATATTTATAAAGTATAAACTCTTATACTTTATATGGAAATTAAGTTAAAACAATTTGTAGTAGTACCAAATCAGAATAATAAGAAATGCTTAACAGAAGTAAATATGGGAACACCAACAGCTATTGCAACTGGAGTTATGACGGAAGATCAGTTTTGGATGTTAGGAACTATGAGGTTGTTTAAATGAATTCTCCTTTACTTAACTTAATAGGGCATTGTGAATTTAATAGTGAATATGATTGTTATGTTCTTTTAGCTGTATCTCGAAAAAAAGATATACCAGAAATAACAAGCTCTCAGGAGATAGTTTTCAGGGAAGTTATTAAGAATGAAAAGGACATCAAAAAGAAATATCTTAAAGTTAAAGCTATGTGTGAAATTTATAAAAAAGATTTTCAGTTATTTAAATATGAAAAGATTTAAAAAGAATAACTTCCTATATTTATTATGGAATTCAAACCTAAAAAAGTAATCTCTAAAATTACTACTGATAGTTATAAATATACTTGTAAAAATATTCATCTAGATTCAAGTAATCATGAAACAAACAATACTTATCGATTTAATAAAGGAGTTCCATATTTAGTTAAAAATCAAGAAGACTACGATGAGTTAATTAGTCTTGAAATGTTTGACGCTTATGAAGAAGATTCTGTAGAAACTGACAAAGAAATAAAAAAGAGGCTAAAAGAAGAAGAGAAAGAAAAAAATAAAGCTGAAAAAGAGGC
>CAZYTB010000158.1:0-4628 GCA_964650375.1 uncultured Campylobacterales bacterium
TGATGTTTCATTGGTTAGAAAAAAATCCGTTCTTTTTTGCAGTAGGTGTATTTGTAGTTATAGCTTACGCTGGAATTGTAACAATTTTACCAGATTTTATGGAGAGTGCTAGACCACTTGTTGGTGCTAAGCCTTATACAACGCTTCAATTAGCAGGAAGACAAATATACATAAATAATAGTTGCAACGCATGCCATTCTCAACTTATTCGTCCATTTAAATCAGAAACTGACAGATATGGTAAATATTCACTAAGTGGTGAGTATGCCTATGATAGACCGTTTCTTTGGGGTAGTGAGAGAACAGGACCTGACTTGCATAGAATTGGAAACTATAGAACAACAGATTGGCATGAAAATCACATGTTGGATCCGCAAAGTGTAGTCCCAGGCTCAATTATGCCAAAATATACTTTTATGTTTAAGAAAAATGCAGATTTAGAAACTGCTTACGCTGAAGCATATACAGTTAAAAAAGTTTTTGACGTTCCTTATGACCAGCCAAATATGCCAAAACTCGGAACTTATGATGAAGCAAAAAAAGCAGCCTATAAAGAAGCAGGCGCAATAGTGGCTGATATGAAAAATCAATCTGTAAAAGATGCATATAAAAATGGTCAAATTAAAGAAATAGTTGCAATAATTGCATACTTGAATAGTTTAAAATAAGGAATTAGTTGTGGATATGGAATTTTTGAGGCAAGTACAGGGTTATAGCTATGTTGCTATGATTTTTATTTTAACGATAGGTCTATATGCTTACATATATCATCTTTATAAATCAGAAAAAGATGGTACTAAAAACTATGAGAAATACTCAAAAATGGCACTTGAAGACGATGTCGATGATAAACCTGTTGAAAAGAAATATCCAGATAACAATGACAAAGATAAATAGGAGCGTTAAAAATGAATTGGTTGAATGATAATATAGTCTTGTTGACACTGATTGGTGCGGCAGTAATTATAATTCTTACTATCGCTATAGCTGGAAAATACATCAGGCAGATGAAAACAGATAAAAGTAGTGGAGAATTAACAGGGGATAATTGGGATGATATCGGCGAGTATAAAAACCCTCTACCAATGGGTTGGTCATTAGCTTTTTTAGGTACGATTGTTTGGGCATTATGGTACCTTTTTTTAGGGTATCCATTAGCAACTTTTTCACAAATAGGGCAGTACAATGAAGAAGTTTCAAATTATAATCAAAAATTTGAAAGTAAATGGGCAAATCCAGATCATGAAACTTTAATGGCTATGGGAGAAGGTGTATTTTTAGTTCAATGCGCACCTTGTCATGGTATAACAGGTGATGGCATGAATGGAAAAGCAGCAGATCTAACAAAACGAGGGACTGAAGAGTTGATTGTGGATGTTGTTTTAAAAGGTTCTAAAGGACAAGGTTATCCATTAGGAGATATGCCAGCAGGATTGTTAGACAAAAAAGGTGCAAAAGCTGTTGCTGCCTACATTGTTGAAGGACTTGCCAAAAATAGTAAAGCGGGAGACCCAAAATTAGTAGCCAAAGGCAAAGCCTTATTTGCAACTTGTGCTGCATGTCATGGCGCAGATGGAAAAGGTATGAACGGAAGTGCTCCAGAATTAGCAAATTTTGGAAAATCTTTATTTGTAGTCGCTATATTGAATCATGGTAAAAAAGGATATATCGGAGAAATGCCAGCATTTAATGATGGAAGACTGACAAAAGTTCAAAAACTATCTGTCGGTACTTATGTAGAATCTTTGAGTAAATAAGGATAAGATATGGAAAATACAAATAGAAGTGTTTTTGGATTAAATGGTGTCACCGGTATGCTTATAGCTACAGTTTTATTGCTTAGTATTTTGGGTGTACTGACAGTTTGGGGTATTTCAGCTCAAAGAGAAGTAGCAAATAAACCATACAAAGTTGTTGATGCAAGTGCTATTAAAATGCGTGATAAAGCTAATTCTAAACATATAGTTATTGAAAAATAAGGAGATATTATGGCAGAACATATAGGCAAAATAATAACATTTGGCTTGATAATAATGGCTGCAGTTGCGGCTTTTGCTGTTTTGACTTCAAACCATTTATATGTCGGTTAAATGATTAAAACTAGATTTTATGAGTGCAAAAAGTATTTACTTTTTGCACTGCTCTTATTTAATGTGACACTAAGTGCGGATAAATTTGTATATAATGATAGTGTTTTAGTAAATAAAACTGAAGTCAAAATTGAACAAATGGCAAATGAGCTATTTTTAAAAACTGGTGTTAGAGCTTATTTGTACGCAAGAAAAGATATAAATGGCACAAGTATAAAAAAATATGAAAAAGAGCTTGCAAAAGATAAAAAATCTCCTTTTGCAATTTTAACAATTTTAGTAAAAGAGCAAAAAGTAGATATATATAACTCTTCTGATTTGGATAATGAGTTTGATAAAAAAGCTATACTCTCACCTTTTCCTTGGAGCGGAAGCATTATACCACTTCTTGTTGGCAAAAAGAAAAATGTAAATATTAGTGCTGCTATGCTCAATGGGTATGCTGATATGGTTGAGCAAATAGCAAGTAGCAAAAATATCAAACTTGAAAGTGGAATAGGAAATACAAATAGAGATATAATTCTTTTTGTAAGAATGTCTATATATCTATTTTTATTCATCGTAATTGGTTGGTATTTTATAAGAAGAGTAAGAAAAGGCAAAAAATAAAATGAAACAAATTAAAGAAAGAAATTACTGGCCACATGCTATTGTTGGTATGATTTTAATAGTCGTTATAGCAGGAGCTTATACGATAAAAATTGCTGTAGATAATCCCGTTCAAGAAGATACATACTTTATGGAAAAGTATCAAAAAGTTAATAAAGACATAAATAAATTAATGAAAAAAAAGAGCGATTTTGATAAAAATTTCACTATTAGCTACTCTACCTTAAAATTCAATCAAGGAACTAATAGTATATCTATTGAAGTCAAAGATAAAACAGATGCAAATTTAGTAAAAAATGCAGATATTACACTATTGGTAACTAGACCAGAAACAAATGAATTTAATCAAAATTTAAAGCCAACTAAAATTGAGAATGGAAAGTATATTTTTGATAATATAAAAATAAATAAACCTGGTCGTTGGAAAATTTTAACAGATATAAAAATAAACAAATTTGAGGGTTACAATACTTACGAAGTTTATGCTACGAAATAAAATAATTTGATATAATGCCATATTATGGTTGAAATATTTTCTACAAATAGAGGCGTAAGAGATTTTTACGCCAGTTTTTCCGATAAAAATGTTGTATTGCCAAAAGCTATAACGATAGCTGAGTTCGAATCTAAAGCATTAATCGTAAAAGACAGAACTTTTATAGACAGTGACAATAGATTTTTAATCATGCACGAGGCAACAAATTTTCCTAATTTTAAAAAACTACAATTTAATCCAGATTTCTTGATATTTTTAAAGCACTCAAACTATTTGTTCAAATTTTTTGAAGAAATAGCAAATGAAAATATAGCTATTAGCGATTTAAGTGCTTATGATACTTATGCACAGTATGAGGAGCATTTGGATGTCCTTAGCCTCTTGCTTGAACGATATAAGGCCTTGTTAAACAAATATAAATATGTTGATAAAATCAATCTAAATGAACTTTATGAGATTAATTTTGATTATTTAAGAGACTTAAAAGAGATAAATATAAAAGTAGATGGATTTCTAAATTCCTTTGAAGTTGATTTGTTTATTAAATGCTCACATGTAGTGCCTTTTTACATAAATATTGAACTCAATAACTATAATACTAAAATAAAAAAAACTTTTGAAAAACTAGGATTTGATTTAAAAATTAAGCATAGATATAAAATTGATTTATCTAATAATAAAATTGTACAATTTGCACAAATTTTAGAACAAAATATCAGTGCTGATGTAAAAATATTTAATACAAGAGTAGCTCAGATAGGTTTTATTTTTTCATCAATTAGTCAATTCATAGAAGAGGGCTTGAATCCAGAAGATATTGTTGTGGTTTTGACAGATGAAAAGTTTGCTCCAGTTTTGAAAAAGTTTGATAAATTTAATAATCTAAATTTTGCTATGGGATTTTCTTTGGAGGGTTCAAAATTATACAAAAGATTAGAGGCAATAGAATTATATTTAACTGTAAGAAAAGATGAGCAAAAAGCAAGAATAAAAAGATTAAATATACCAGATGACATCTTGAGTGAAATTGATAAAAATTGGAGAAAAAAAGTAGTTCCTGCCAAAACTAAGAAAATTATTGAAGATTTACTACTTTTGGACGAGAAAGAAAGTGAAAATGAAATACTGAAAGAAGAGATATTTAGATTTACAAAATTTTTATCTAATCTTGAACATTTGAGTCTAGAGCAGAGTTTAAAAATCTTTTTAAATCGCTTAAAAGAGAGAGTAGAAGATGATATTTTTGGTGGCAAGATAACGGTTTTGGGTTTATTGGAAACCAGAGGTAGTAGTTTTAAAGGTGTAATTGTAGCTGACTTTAATGATGATTTTGTGCCAAGAAGGAGTCATAAAGATCTATTTTTAAACTCTCGAATTAGAAAAAGTGTTTCATTGCCAACTGCAAAAGATAGAGAAGATTTGCAAAAATACTA
>CAZYTB010000159.1:0-4576 GCA_964650375.1 uncultured Campylobacterales bacterium
GATTTTTCTTTTGATAAAGTTTATGTCTGGGATAGCAAATCTCAAAAGGATAGGACGGTTCCCTTGCCTCTAGTGATGAAAGAGGAATTAAAAATCCAAATCAATAAAGTAAAACAAATTCATCAACAAGATTTAAAAGATGGTTTTGGAAGTGTCGGACTTCCTTTTGCGATTGAAAGAAAAACACCAAAAGCTAAATATGAAACTAAATGGCAATATATTTTTCCGATGAACAAAGTTTCTAAAGACCCAAGAAGTGGAGTTATTAGACGACATCATGTTTTAGATGTAACATTTTCGAGGAACATAAGGACTGCTGTTAGAAAGTGTCATATCGATAAAAAAGTCTCAGCCCATACTTTTCGTCACTCTTATGCTACTCACTTATTGCAAAGTGGAATTGATATACGAACTATACAGGAATTACTTGGGCATAAAAGCGTTGAAACGACTATGATATACACACATGTTGTAAGAGAGATGAATAAACAAGATGTTAAGTCTCCATTGGACTTTTGATATGAACATAGCAGTTTTCGGAGGTTCTTTTGACCCACCACATGTGGGACATGAGCAGATTGTATTAAGTGCGTTAAAAACTCTACATGTAGATAAAGTTTTTATTGTGCCTACATTTTTAAATCCTTTTAAGAGTGAATTTAGTGTGCCTGCTGATTTGCGGCTGGAGTGGCTTCGTAAACTTTTTAGGGATAATAAAAAAATTGAAATTCTGGATTTTGAAGTGAAACAAAAAAGAGCTGTTCCTACTATAGAAACTATAAAATATCTCTTATCGAATTATGACATAGAAAAAATTTATCTTATTATTGGAGCTGATAATTATAAAAAATTACACTTATGGTCAAATTATAAAGAGCTTAAATCTTTAGTAGAATTTGTAATTGCGACAAGAGATGGCGAAAGTTTTCCAAAAGACTTGAAAAAATTGGATATTAATGCTAATATAAGCTCCTCAAAACTGCGCTTGAAGATGGGCGCTTCTTTTATCCCAAATTCGATAAAAGATGAAGTAAGCAAATACTATACAAGGACCATAATGGAAAAAAGAGTAGAAAATATTATTAAAGTTTTAGATGATAATAAAGCAGAAAACATACAAGCTTTCGACATGAGTGCCAAAGATTATTTTGTAGATCAAGTCATAATCGCTACAACACTAGGTGAGCGGCATTCTCTTGCTCTCCTTGACTATCTTAAAAAAGATTTAAAAAGTAAAGACGAAAAGTTTTTACATATTGAAGAATCAAATGATTGGGTTATATTGGACTTAGGTGATATTTTAATTCATTTAATGAGTCCGGCTTATCGGGCAAGATATAATATTGAAGAGTTTTTAACAACTAGAGAAGCAGAACAAAACATATAAGATATAATTTTATTACATCTTATTCTTTGCTTCCATCCCCATCAGTTTTAGTCCTGTTCTTATACTTAGAGCTACTGTGGCAAATATTTTAAGATATTTATCTTCATTTATTTCACCTACCACCCTATTTTCATTGTAAAATTTATGTAGGCTTGCTGAGAGCATTTTGAGATAATCACTTAATCTTTGAACTTGCCTACTTGAAAATGCATCTTCTAGGACTTCTGGTAAAAGAAGAGCCGTGTAAATAAGATTTTTGGCATCGCTATTTAGATTTTCTAGTTTTACATCTTTTATATCATCGACTTTTTTACCACTTTTTTCAAAGACTTGATTAATTCTCGCATGTGCGTAGTTTATATAAAAGATTGGATTTGTGCTGTCTTGCTGTTTGAACATATCTACATCAAATTCTAAGTGAGTATCCGCTTTTTTGCTTAAAAATACAAATCTTAGAGCATCTTTTCCTATCTCATCCACAACTTCACTCATTAAGATAAAATTACCAGATCTTTTACTCATCTTATATGGTTCACCTCCTTTTAAAAGCGATACCATTTGAGCCAAAATTATTTCCAGCCTCTGATCATCGTAACCTAAAAAATTTATAGCAGCTTTTACTCTAGCGATGTAACCGTGGTGGTCTGCTCCCCATATATTGATGTATCTATCATACTTTCTTTGGTACTTATTGTCGTGATATATGATATCTCCTGCAAGATATGTAGGTCTTCCATCATCTCTTACTACGACTCTGTCTTTTTCATCGCCAAATTCGCTAGATTTTATCCAAACTTTTTCATCTATTGTGTATGTTTTATCATTTTTTTGAAGTTTATTGAAACTTTCATTCCATTTGTCATAAAGAGATTTTTCACTTACAAAATAATCAAATTCAATGCCGATTTGAGCAAGATTTTCCCGAATCAAATCAAGCATCATCTCTTTGCCCCAATCGGAGAGTATTTCTATATTTTTTTTGTCTTTAAATATATCTAAACTAAAATCTTCACTCGCTTTTTTAGCGAGATCTACAATGTAATCACCTCTATAATATTCATCTGGCCACTGCACTTCCAGGTTTAGCAAATTTTCACGGCCTACTAAAAAGATAGAAAGCCCCAAAAGCCGCATCTGATTTCCAGCATCATTTACATAATATTCGCTATCTATTTTATAACCTAAATGTCTTCCTATCTTGCATAAGGCATCCCCGATAACAGCGCCTCTTGCATGTCCGATATGCAGTGGTCCTGTTGGGTTTGCACTAACAAATTCCAATAAAATAGATTCATCATTTTTGTCTTTTGCAAATTCATCTTCATGTACAATTGCCCACGAAGCATACTCGTCCAAAAAAGATTCACTTAATTTAAAATTTAGGTATCCTTTTAGAGCTGTTACTTCTTCAAATATATCATGTTCTTGAAATTTTTCTTTTAACTCTTGAGCGATAATTATAGGGGATTTTCTAAGCTCTTTTGCAAGAGAAAATGCAACAGGCGTCGCATAATGTCCAAAAGAGAGATCCTTTGGTTTTTCCAAGGCAAACTCTCTTTTTAGCTTATCTTTGATACTATCAATTACTTTTTTTTTCAAATTTTAAAGCCTTAGACTTTTGTAGTATCTTCTACATTTTTTTTAGGAGCAGGTGTTTCATCCACTTCAATTTTCTCTTCTTTATCTTCTTTATCTTCTTCTTTGATAGCTTTTTTGAAATTTTTAATTCCAGTACCCAATCCTTTGGCAAGATCTGGTATCTTTTTAGCTCCAAATAGTAAAACTACTATGGCTAAAATTATCAGCAATTCAGGCATACTTGGCATACCCATAATATCTCCTTTGTGTTTAACTTCTACGAAAGAAGTCTATTTTTTTAATTTGTAATTATATCGTATTTTATTTAAAGCAAGTTTCGATTAATCAATAATTATACATTTACTCAAGAACTTATCAATTTCTCAGTATTCACTGAAGATAATAGAACATTTACTATTGATATCAAATCATTTTATTTAAATTTTGGCTTAGACTTTTGTAGTATCTTCTTCACTTTTTTTAGTGGTAGTCTTCGCATCTACTTCAATTATTTTTTCCTCTTCATCATCTTCTTTTATGGCTTTTTTGAAATTTTTAATTCCAGTACCCAATCCTTTGGCAAGATCTGGTATCTTTTTAGCTCCAAATAGTAAAACTACTATGGCTAAAATTATCAGCAATTCAGGCATGCTTGGCATTTCCATCATTTTTCCTTTGTGTTTAACTTCTACGAAAGAAGTCTGTTTTTAATTTGTAATTATACCGTATTTTTAAAAATAAGTTCTTATTGTTAGCTAATTATGCATTTGCCCAAGAACTTATCAATTCTTCAGTATTTACAGAAGATACTTTAAGTTTTGAAGCATGAGCTATTGATATCAAATCATTCAATGTTTTTTCAAAATCACCATTTATAAGTAAATAATCATATTCCTTAACTCTTGTCATCTCGGAAATAGCATTATTTAATCTTTTTTCTATAACTTCTTCGTTATCTGTTCCTCTTTGAATTAATCTTTCTTTTAGTATTTGCTGATTTGGGGTTGTTAAAAAAACTGAAGTTATAATATTGCCAAATTTTTCTTTTGCAATTTTATGACCTTGCACATCTATGTCAAATACTACCATTTTACCGGTATTTAATTCTTTTAAAATTTGTTTTAGAGAAGTTCCATAGTAATTATCATGCACTCTTGCCCACTCCAAAAAATTACTATTTTCTATACCTTGTTTAAATTCTTCTTTACTTATAAAAAAATAATCTTTCCCTTCTGTCTCATCATCTCTTTTTTCTCTAGTAGTTGTTGAGATAGAAAAATATGTATTTTCAACTCTATTAATCATCTCGTGCATCAAAGAACTCTTGCCAGACCCGCTAGGTCCTGAAATAACTAATATATTGCCTTTCATTTTTTATTCTTCATCAAATGATATTGAAATATTTATTTTTAAACCTTTTAGCGCTTCTTTTATTTCATCTTTGTTTAAAACTTTTTTTACATCATTTGAGATGGACATTTGTAATTCTTCTTTTATGTCTTCTATATTTACTTCTCTGCCATTTTCTGCATTTTCTTTTATTATATTATCTTTAAAAATTTCTGCAAAATCTTCTTCTTTTAAATCTTCCAATAACGATTTTTCACCAAT
>CAZYTB010000160.1:0-4478 GCA_964650375.1 uncultured Campylobacterales bacterium
ATTAAGGAAAGCAAAACCTGCGGTTATCTGCCATCTTATATGGCCGAGTAGTTATATCGAGCAACATAATCATTCATTTTTAAATCTATTTCCTATCAATTTCAATATTGCTTGTCTTTCCACCAGGGCTGGCTTTTTTTAGCGGTAATTTTAGATTTATTTTCACGACAAATCATTGGCTGGTCAATGAGTAACAAGAATAATGCACAATTGGTGCAGGATGCTCTTACCATGACTATCTGGCGGCGTGGCAGGGTGAAAGATGTTATTGTGCATTCTGATCAAGGTAGCACCTATGCCTCAGGGGGGTTATCAACAATTATTAAAAAAACATCAGTTTATTTGTAGTATGAGTCGAAAAGGTGAGTGTCTTGATAATGCAGTTGCTGAAAGTTTTTTCAGTTCATTAAAGACTGAATGGGTAGACCATGAAAACTATCGAACCCATCAGGAGGCAAAAAAAAGTCTGTTCGAATACATTGAAATTTTTTATAATCGACGAAGAAGGCATTCTTATCTGGACTATTTGAGTCCGGTAGAATTTGAGGCTAAGCATGCCTCTTAATTAGATCAAATTCAACTCCACTCTATTTTTATCATACCTAGCCATATCACCCTATTTATTGGGTCATATCACCATTAAAGATTCTGCAACATAGTTAACTCATTGATTTTCAGTAAATTGCCAAGCTGGCTTGCTATTTGCAGAATCCCACATGAGGAGTTACTGATTTAATTAATTCGCACTGTTTTTTTCAGAACTTTGTAATGTTTGTTTCATTAACCGAAGTGATAAACTTCACAAGGACATAAAATGCATTCGTTGAAAAGCTTAATTGATTTTGAGAATTATAAGAGCCACCTTCAAAATAATGAAAAACAAAATCCAACAATGTCATCAAATAGTTACGAGCCTAAAAATATCTGTCCAGTTGAATTTACTCTTTACAAAAAAATCAAGACTTTTAAAAAACATGCTCTTGAGGATTTAAATGACGCAAATTTAATGAATAGAGTTGACACCAAATTTGTCATAAATAAAGCACATTTACACTCATTTTTAGATGTGCTTGAAAAAAATTATAGTGTTCTTTCAATTAATGGTCGTGAAATTTTTGATTATCAAAATCAGTATTTTGATACTGAAGACATGGCTTTTTATAATAGCCATCATAACGGTAAATTAAATCGCTATAAAGTACGACTTCGTCATTATGTGGATAGTCAACTCAAATTTTTGGAAGTGAAGTTCAAAAATAACAAAAAAAGAACAATAAAATCAAGAATCAATCTAGCCAATGCTGATGAGAAATCAATAAATCATTTTATTTCCAAACAATTAGGTGATGAGAAGATAAATCTGGAAACAAGTCAAATAAGTGGTTACAGAAGAATTGCTTTTGCCAATATTGAAGCGGCAGAAAGAATTACAGTGGATTTTAATATTTGGTACCAATCCGTTAATACTCAAGAAATCATCAAATTGAAAAACGTTTGTGTTATTGAGGTTAAGCAATTCAAAAAAAACATTCGAACCTGCTTGTTTTCGTTGGCAAAAAAATTAGGTTATTCAAGCGTTTCTTTCAGTAAATACTGCATTGGTTGTGCGTTGCTATATAGCAATACAGTTAAAACCAATCGCTTCAAAAAAACCATAAATAAATATTTTCACAATCAAATATTATAAGGAGAGTAACATGACTGAACTTGGAGTAGATTTTTCATTTAGATTTATCATAAACTTATTTTTTATCACTTTTCTGATTTACGGAAGCTATTTTAGAAGAGCAAAGAATAATCAGATTGCCACATCATTTATCCTTTTCGGTGTCGGAATATTCATTATCACATACATCCTCATGGGTGCTGACATGTCTATGGGATTCGCTTTTGGTTTGTTTGCCGTATTCACTATGCTTAGATATCGAACTGAACCTATATCAATTAAAGAAATGACTTATCTTTTTCTGGTCATTGCAATTGCACTATTATCTTCAGTTGCACGAGTTTCAATGCTCGAATTGATTCTTCTTAATAGCATTGTTTGTGTTACGGCAATTTTTATTGACTCAAAAATATTGCAAAGTAAATATGCCAGCAAAATAATAATCTATGAAAAAATTGAGCTTATAAAGCCTGAGAATTATGATGAGCTTTTGATGGATATTATTGATAGAACAGGGCTTGATGTGAAAAAAATTGAAGTGTTAGATATTGATTTTCTAAAGGATGTTGCAAAATTAAATATCACATATTTGCCAATTGAAGAGGCAGAAGATAATGACAAAGTAGTTGAGTTGTGGATGAACAAGGAAGGTGAATTGGAGATAAAAAATGATCAAAATAAAATAGTCAAGCCATCATGATAACAAACAGAGTAAATCGAAGGCTGGTCATTTTTTCCTACCTTATTATGACTTATTCAACTTCAGTTCTAGCAACATCTAGAACTGAGAATACTTCATCTTCAAGTTATGATTTTAGTGCCTCAATACTCTGGGATGCAGATTTATATCAGCCATTGTTTTCTAATAATGCTTCTGAAAATATAACTGAGACCGAATTTAGGAGGATACGATTCAGTTTGAAATCCAAATATAATGATTTCCTGGCTTCTAAAATTCAGGTCGATTACGATTCAGACAAGCAAGATTACGAATTTAAAGACGTCTATCTTTCTTTTATCGGAATTCCCAATGTGAAGATCAATTTTGGTCAAGAGAAGGAACCGTTAGGATTGGAAAAAAATAATAGTTTACGCAAATCTTTATTTATTGAACGTTCACTTGTTACACAGGCTCTGGCACCTGGAAGGAATAAAGGTGTATCCATTGCGCAAAATAGTCAAACTTGGTTTTGGAAAATTGGATATTATCAACCTGACACACCAAAAGACACTGTAAAAACTAATGCAATAACAGCTAGAATTGGCTGGTCTCCGCTGAATAAGAAAAAAAACCTGCTCCATTTTGCAATATCTTCGAGCTATCGTGATCTTGATGGAAATAAGTACCGTATTAATGAAAAAGCAGAAGTGCATACATCGGATACTATTGTAGAGAGTAAAAAAATAAAAGCTAAAACGATAAATCTTAATGCCCTAGAATTTATCTATCAAAGAAAATCATTAAGCCTAGCCGCTGAGTATTTGCAATCAAACGTTATTGATACCAAACAAAGAAAACGCAGATATTCAGGAGGATATTGGCAACTTGGTTACCGTATAACAGGTGAATCACATCAATATAAGAATGGAAAATTTGGTGGAATCAAACCAAATAAAAGCTCTGGAGCTTGGGAAATAGCACTGAGAAAGAGTTACTTAAAGTTAGATAAAGAAAGCCAGGACATTGAAATTTTAACATTAGGATTCAATTATTATTTTAATCGAACAATAAAAATAATGCTCAATCACCTCATTATGGATAATACAGATAAAGGTATCAATAATTCTGGCTCAGCAACTACTTTCCGATTTCAATATAATTTTTAATTGCTTTTATCATTAAATTAAACAATTGTAAGCGATAACGGGTCGGGGCGTTTGATTAATGATATAAAAAAACAGCTTTCTGCAAAACGAGGTGTACGCCTAAAGCAGAGCATTAAAGAATATAAGCTCTTTGAGAAAGAAAAATTTAATGATTCTGAGAAAATTAAGGAAAACAAAACCTGCGGTTATCTGCCATCCTATATGGCCGACTAGTTATTGTTAAAGTAACTCATTATTAATTTTTTCTAAAGCTTTTAAAGGATCTTTGGCCTGAGTAATCGGTCGACCAATCACCAGATAATCACTGCCCATTTGTAACGCTTTAGCAGGTGTTACAATTCTCTTTTGATCATCCTTATTACTGCCTTCTGGGCGGATTCCCGGGGTAATTAATTTAAAATCTTGCGGTAAGTTTTCACGTAATAAATGGGTTTCCTGTGCCGAACAGACAACCCCATCCAGTCCTGCTCGATGAGCAAGGGTTGCCAGGGAAAGCACCTGTTTCTGCACACTGACATTAACGTTAATAAGCTGCAAATCTTCTTCACTCATACTGGTCAACACCGTAACCGCAATCAGTAATGGCCTTTGTTGTTGATAAGCTAATAATGCCTGCTGGGCTGCCTGCATCATCGCAAGCCCTCCACTCGCGTGAACATTCACCATCCACACACCCAGATCTGCTGCTGCCTGAACCGATTTTGCTACGGTATTAGGAATGTCGTGAAACTTGAGATCGAGGAAAACCTCGAAGCCTAAACGCGTTAATTTTTTTACAAATTTTGGGCCAAAGCGAGTAAACATTTCTTTACCCACTTTAACTCGGCAACTGTCTGCATCGAGTTTTGAAACCAGCTCAAGAGCCTGTGACTTTTTAGCAAAATCTAATGCGACTATTATTGGCTTATGGCTTGGTGTGTGGGTTGATGGTTTATGCATTATTCACCCTCGATACCCAGGATGGGTTTAATCATCCCCCAGTCTT
>CAZYTB010000161.1:0-4468 GCA_964650375.1 uncultured Campylobacterales bacterium
CTAGAGCTGGATTTTGGTTTTTCACCCTCACTGTAAAAATATACTTTGTTTAGTTCCGTTCCAACCCAAAAATTTCCACTCCAACTGATAGATTTGTCTTTATTTCCTTGTTTTTCAAGTGAATCCATCGTCAATTTAGAATACAATGGGCTTTGGCTGGATGCCGCAAAACCAGATACGATTATACCGCAGAGTAACAATGCTGTGCTTAATATTTTTTTCATTTTTATCTCCTTCATTACGCTACCACCACTTTTCTAAACATTCCTGCCATGTGGTACAATAGGTGACAGTGATAAGCCCAAGAACCTCTGGCATCAACAGTAACTTGTATGCTTATTTTTGAACCAGGCTGGACGATAACCGTGTGTTTTCTCACAAATTGATTTTTGCCGCTTTCTAAATCCGACCACATACCGTGAAGATGCATAGGATGATTCATCATCGTGTCGTTGATATAGGTGATTCTAAGCCTCTCTCCATAGTTGAAAACCAACGGTTTGGCATCTGGATATGCTATGCCGTTTATAGACCACATGTAGCGCTCCATATTACCTGTTAGATGCAGTATGATTTCTCTATCTGGTTGTTTGTCATGCATCGTAGATCTTAGAGATTTTAAATCAGAATATTTTAAAACTTTTCTTCCATTGTTTCTGAGCCCGACCCCAGGATCATCAAGTCTATATCTTGGGTTTTGTGTCTTCATAGTACTTTGTGGTCCGTCTGCATGTTCTAGTGGAGTTATCGGAATGGTTTGGCTCATACTACTCATCTTTTTGGGTTGCATTCCACTCATGCCTTTTGGTTGCATACCATTCATCTTCATTTTTGGCATCATTGGTTTTTGCATGTTGTTTGCGCTGTTCATTTTCATAGGTTTTTTACTGTTTCCCATAGACATATCGCCCATATCCATCTGGCTCATGTCCATACCCATGTCCGTCATACTTAGAATTGGAAGAGGATCCATGACAGGCGCAGATGCTACGATATTTTTATCATAAGTCAGAGAACCTAGGGCATAACCAGTTCTGTCTATGCTTTGTGCAAAGATAGGGTATGCCTTGTTTTCTTCTGGCTCTACTATCACATCATAAGTCTCTGCAACGCCGATTCTAAACTCTTCCACCACTACAGGATGCACATTATTTCCGTCAGCTGCAACAATGCTCATCTTTAAGCCAGGAATTCTCACATCAAAAAAAGTCATAGCTGAACTGTTTATGAAGCGGAGACGGATTTTTTGTCCTTGTTTAAATAAAGCTTTCCAATTTGTTGCAGGATTATCTCCATTCATCAGATATGTATATGTGTATCCCGTGACATCTGACAGGTCTCTGTCTCCCATATCCATCTCATTCCACATTTTTCTTTTATTAAAAGCATTTACAAAACCATCTTTTTTTATTTCGTCTATAAAATCTCCGACGGTTCGTTGCTTGATGTTATAATAATCCCCAGCAACTTTCAGCTTTCTGTATATACTTTTTGGTTTTTCATCACTCCAATCAGAAAGTGCTACAACATAATCAGTGTCATACCTATAAGGGTCTTTCACCTTTGGCTCTATGACGATTGCGCCGTGTACTCCTGTTTGCTCTTGAAATCCAGAGTGGCTGTGATACCAGTAAGTTCCGCTTTGTTTGACTGTGAATCTATAAGTAAAAGTAGCTCCTGGCTTGATGCCATCAAAACTGATACCAGGAACTCCATCCATGTGAGTGGGGATGATGATGCCATGCCAGTGTATGGAAGTGTCTTCGTTTAGATTATTTGTGACATTTATGGTGATGTCATCACCTTCTTTCCACCTAAGTGTTGGGGCGTGTAGTTTTCCGTTTATCGTAGTGGCGATTGCCGGTGTTCCTGTTACATTGACCGCGGTATATCCGATGCTTAAGTTAAATACTTTTCCAGATAATACATCACCTTTATCAAACTCTTTTTTTGTCTCTTTTGCATTAAGGTTGATGCCTGCTGTTGCAACAACAGATGCAACAGCCAAGCCTTTTACAAAAATTCTCCTTGTGATTTGATTATTATTGTTTTTCATTTAATTTGTCCATTTTTATATTGCTAGCAACATTGGGGTTTGAGTGATTTGTCAGTTTTCCATTGTATTTATGATTACTCTCAGCATAGATGCTGCTGATAGATAAGCACAAGCCCAATATTGCGGCTATTGATTTTTTCATTTTTTTCCTTTGTTTAAAATTTCAAAAGGAATTGTATAGTCTTTGTGTGGAAACAGTGTGGAGTGATTTATTTGTGATTATTTTAAAGAAGTGTAAAGTTTAAAGCAAAAGTAGTGCCAAGGTTTAATTTTGAAGTTACGCTTATGTTTATATCGTAAGTTTTACAGATAGAGTGTACTATGTCCAAGCCTATCCCAAATCCACCGACACTTTTTGTAGCTCTGTAGTATCGCTCAAAGATTTTATCAAGTTTTTTCTTGTCTATGCCAACGCCCGTATCTTGGATAGTTAGAGTATTGTTTTTTAATGTTATATCTATCTTGCCATTTCGTTTTGTGTATTTTATGGCATTTGAGAGAAGATTATTTATCAGTCTTATAAAATCTTCTTCGTCTATTTTGAAAAAAGTGTTTTCTAATTTGGTAGTTAACTCTATCTTCTTCTTTTCTGCTAAAGTGCTGTGATAGATGAGTTCTTTTTGCAAAATTTTTGAGATATCTATGTTGGTTATACTTTTGTTTTGGTGCTCTTTTAGAGTGATATATGTGAGGTCTTTGTATAGATTCGATATCTTTTTAGCACTTAGGCTGATGAGATTTCTATTTTTTTCATTGTAAAAGTTATCTGCATTAACGCATAGCAAGAGGGCGGAAACGGGAGTGTTTAGCTCATGAGTTGCATTTTTTATGAAAGTATTTAGCTTCTCTCTTTGGCTTTGGATTGGATAGATAAACAGTTTTGCAAGATAAAAACCGATTAGTGCTATGATTAGGTATGCCAAAAAAGCTACTAAGATGATGTTTTGCAAAAGTTTCGAGAGTTGTTTTTTTAAGCTGGATTTTTTAACAACTACATAAGAAACTCCAAGATGCCCAGATACGCCGTGATCTATGTAAAAGAGGGCATCATTTGTGCTGTAATCTTGCTTTGAAAAGTCAATCTTGTCATTTATTTGTGTATATATAGGTTTTTCATCTGTATCATATAAGCCAAATTTCAAGTCTTTAAAAACAGTTAGATTATCAAATTTGATAGGCTTGTTTTGCATTTGTGCCTGTATAATCTTGTGTGATATATTTCCCGTGTTTACTTGCATATTTGAAACAGCCAGTGCATAATACTGGTTTGAACTAAAAGAGTAAAATAGCCAACCTATGATAAAAAAAAGTACCAAAGAAGAGCCAAGATACAGAGTCAAGAAACTGTAAAATGTCCTTTTTTCATCTTTAGTTAAAACGATAACCTACTCCTTTTATGGTTGTGATACACCCGCCACCTAGCATCTTCCGTAGATTTTTTATGTATGTTCTGATGGTCGAATCCGTTGGGATTTCTTCATAAGCCCATATGTTTAAGCCTAGTTCTTCCAAGGAGATTGTGCGTCCTTTTGTCTTTAAAAAATATTCTAAAATTTTTGACTCTTTTTTTGAAAGTGTATATTTTTTATCTTGATTTGTGAGTGTTAATTTGTCAAAATCATATGTTATATTTTGAGAGATTTTTTCTATTTTTGATTGCTCTATCTTGTATAGTCTTTTTATATTTTCGATTCTCAGTTCCAACTCATCAAACTCAAAAGGTTTTTTTATATAATCATCACAACCACTGGAAAATCCATTTTTCAAATCCTCCGTTTCGCTTAGAGAAGTTATAAATATAGCAGGAGTAAAGATACTATTTGATCTGAGATTTTTCAATAGTTCAAAGCCACTTATAGAAGGAACATTCACATCAAAAAGCAGTAAATCAAATGCTTCTTCGTAGAGTAAACTCTCAGCTTCATCACCATCAAATGCACAACTGACTTCATGTCCTTTGCCCAGTAAAAAAGATTCGATAATCTCGTTTAGAATTTCATCATCTTCTAAAAGTAGTATTTTCATCCTCTAATCATACAGTATTTGCACTTAAGCGTAAATTTATAATTTTACATTATACCAACACGAAGGATATTGATGAAAATTATTTTTATACATTCACTTATAGAACTTAGCAATGCCATAGCTCCTTATATATTATTTGGATTGATTTTTGCAGGGATATTGCATGAATTAGTTCCTCAATCCATAGTAACCAAACACTTAGGAAAAGAAAATATCTTTTCAGTTATAAAATCAACTCTTTTTGGCATACCACTTCCGGTTTGTTCTTGTGGAGTAATTCCTTTGGCTACTAGCATAAAAAAAGTTCCGAGGATAGTATACCTAACTAAAATCAGCAATTCTAACTGAACCACAATCAACCCCTAAACAAACAACCCACTTACTAAA
>CAZYTB010000162.1:0-4456 GCA_964650375.1 uncultured Campylobacterales bacterium
ACAACTCCAGGTACCTGAATAACTCTCTTTGAGGGTCAGTGGCAAACCGGTTCACGCTGGTAATGTCACAACTCCAGGTACCTGAATAACTCTCTTTGAGCGAGAGTTTTTCATTTTCCCAAGACTAATTGTCACAACTCCAGGTACCTGAATAACTCTCTTTGAGTATTAATAATTTTTTAAAGAGGTAACAAAAGTCACAACTCCAGGTACCTGAATAACTCTCTTTGAGTGTATAAACGCTCCTCAAAAACACCATTAAGGTCACAACTCCAGGTACCTGAATAACTCTCTTTGAGAAAGAGAAGAAGCATACCTTGAAAAGATAAGTCACAACTCCAGGTACCTGAATAACTCTCTTTGAGATAATACCGTAAAAACACCACGGTTATACGAGTCACAACTCCAGGTACCTGAATAACTCTCTTTGAGATAAATCATGGACAAGTTAAACTATGTATTCGTCACAACTCCAGGTACCTGAATAACTCTCTTTGAGTCTCTGCGGAAAGTTTACCGCCATGAAAAAAGTCACAACTCCAGGTACCTGAATAACTCTCTTTGAGGGAGAAGTAAAATGAAGAAAACACTGTTAAGTCACAACTCCAGGTACCTGAATAACTCTCTTTGAGTTTGCCGGCCGTGGAATCTACCGCCGACAAATTGTCACAACTCCAGGTACCTGAATAACTCTCTTTGAGCTTAACAACAGTGTTGGACAGATCTCGGCCAAGTCACAACTCCAGGTACCTGAATAACTCTCTTTGAGAAAAGGAAATAGGGCAGGACAATGATTTTTTTTATGTCACAAC
This sequence comes from uncultured Campylobacterales bacterium, assembly GCA_964650375.1. Taxonomy (GTDB): domain Bacteria; phylum Campylobacterota; class Campylobacteria; order Campylobacterales; family Sulfurospirillaceae; genus JAADIZ01. The sequence continues at coordinate 813 of CAZYTB010000162.1, forward strand.
TCCAGGTACCTGAATAACTCTCTTTGAGTCTACTGAAATAAATATCACTATTTCCAATAAGATACAACCCCTTTTTCCCAAACCTCCTGGTAAAAGGTGGTAAAATAGCCTTTTTCGGAGGACATTTTCTGGTTCCCTGGCTTTTGTCAATAAATTCCATTGGTTATTTGTGCGGTTCTTTGCCGCTGATCCAGAGGTCTTGGGTGTTGGCCCCGGTCTCAAAAAAACGCAGGCCTTCCCTGCCGCTGACCCAGTTACAAAGAGATTGAACCTGAGCTGATAAAAGCTGTTGAAGAGTGCCGCCGTCACCGGCCAGACGAACCTGCATCTCCCGTTCAAAGGCCTGGATGAATTGTGCCACGGCTTTGGATTTCAGCCAGTAAGCGCCGTTGTCTCGTATTCCAAAATCTGTTGTTCTGATAATCTCCCGGTTAATGGTCTTGATAACGAAACGGTCTATCCGGCAGCGGAAGGGCTCCTGCAGATCACATACCAGGGATTCGTAATTGTCTTTATGGCTGTGCAGGATGCCGAGGTAGGGGTTCAGGCCGCGGCTGCGCAGCAGCACATTAAGCCTGGTAAACAGGAGAGAATAGGCAAAATCAAGCAGACTGTTGTAATAATCCTGGTGGCTTCTTTTATTTCGTTTTTTGCACTCAAAGCCCGGTTTGCAGAGGCCGTTGATAAAGCTAAACATCCGGCGGGCGGCCTCTCCCTCATAACCCCTTATTTTGGCAATATCATCGGCCTTGGCCAGGGAGGCCATGGAGGTCTCCACATGCTGGCAGATTGCCCGTGATTCCCCCGGCCAGCGCTCTTTAAACCAGGCCAGGTAGTTGTGCAGCTTGGCCGTGACAATTCTGGCCGCTATTTTGATATGTTCCGCTGGAGATAATGCTGTGAAAACCGTGCTGTGTTCGGCGGCCAGCAGATAATGACGTTTGGAGTCGGGCCGCAGGGTGGAGTAGTACCAGCCCATGGGCGAGCAGAAAGAAACCGGGATTTTCGCGGCGGCACAGCGGTCAAGGAGGCGTGAAGAAATGGTGTTTGTTCCAAGGACAACGATTTCTGAAATACGCCTGAGCGGCAGCCTGCTCATGAGCTTTTGATCTTTTTTTATAATGACAGAATCCCCGTCAAGGCCGGCAAAGGCGTATTGGTGACGCATATACATGGTTTTCCCCAGCGGGGTTTCTCCCACATAGTCCTCATCCATGCCGGCGTCAAAGGATATACCGAGGAAAGAAAAGCCCATATCCACGGGAGTGGTTCTGGTTTTCTCATCCTTCGTGGTTAATTTAAGCCCGGCCAGTATCTCGCGGATTGCCCGTAATGCCGCTTCTGCCTCTTCAGGAGAGCGGGTCATGACCAGAAAATCATCACCATAACGAACAAGGCGGAAGCCCGCGGCCGCCATTTGTTCATCAAAAGAGTCCAGATACAGATTAGAGAGAAGGGGGGATAACGGACTACCTTGGACAAGGCCCTGGTGCCGTTCCATCTGGTGTCCGCCGTTTGTCAGCGGCATGGTAATGACCTGCTGGAGCAGCTGCCGGGTCAGGGTATCCCCTTTGGGAAGATGCCGGTCTATTTTTTCCGTCATGATCCGCCAGTCAACCTTGTCAAAGAAAGACGCGACATCAGATTCAAGAACATAACAATAGCCCTCGCTGCAGGCCTGCCGAATCATTTTACGGGCCGTGTCCCGGGAACGGTCTTTACGAAAGCCCACGGAGGCCTCCTCAAACATTTTATCCAATACCGGCCCCAGTAAGGAGGCTATAAATTTCTGGATGAGAAGATCCGCCAACTCCAGGCTGGCGATGAAACGCTGCCCTTTGCGTCTTTTATCGATATAAAAACCGGCGGCCGGCCGCGGCGTTAAAACTCCGGAGCATAGTTCAGCGTGTAATGCCTTTAAGGCGGCAGGTTGATCAATATAGGCGGCGGCAATTTCATCGGCCAGGTCACTCTCCCTGTCCTGCCGGGCAATGAATCCGGCAAAATATTCCTGGTTAACTATCTGGCGGTCGAAAAAGGGGTGATGCCGTTTCAGTATATAGTATCCCCGCCCAAAACCGATACCGCGGCCGGCATGCAACTCTGAACAGACCAGGAGAAGCGGCAGCACCTGATGCACCGGGCCGCGGAGATAGAGCGGCCCCATTGCCCCGTTGATAAATTGTACCTTGCCGGGCTGGCTTTTTGATTGATGTTTGATTTTGTTATACTCCCAGTAGTAGGGGAGCAGGCGAATATCCTGCCAGACGGCGGGGTTGGGAGTAAAGCCGGGATAAAAGCGTTTAAGCCGTTTGCATAGTTCCCGGAAGAAATGATCCCGATCCACCAACCAGCGTCTTTTTCTGGTCTTGGGATCAAAGGGGAAACAGGTGATAAACTGCAGGCATAACTCGTCCGTCTCCGGGGCAGTCGGCCCCCATTCATGTTTTAAATCCGTCAGAGTACGCCTCTCTGGAGTTGAGGACTCCAGGAGGTGAAAATTATTGGCCGGATTTTGCAGATGAAGAGCCAGGCTGTCCATAAAGGCGCTGATATGATCCGGCGGAATGGCGGGAAAGATAAGCTCTAAATCATAGCAGGCATTTTTCTGGATGCGGGTGGGCAGGGCGGTTTGACAGGGGTGGAAGAAAAAGGTGTTTTTTTTGACCGGGGTTTGTTGTCTGGCTGAAAGAAAAATGGCGTGGAAGATCGTAAGAGGATGCTGACGGGCGAAGGTATTGCTCAGGTTTTTAAGACGCAGCTTAACCCTGTACCAGGAAATTCTCTCTAATTTTTGTAAAGACGGATGAATAAGCATGACTGTTCTCTAAAAAATAACTTTCGCCGCTGTGTGGATGAGGGGCTGATAATCTATTACGATTACACAACAAAGGCGTGCTCTTTTCGATTTTTCACCTCTGCCGGCACCTGCCCCACGGCCCGGCGTTTTGCCTGGTTGTGCAGATGATAGATGAGGATGAAACCGGTTTTGATCTCCAGGCCTTCCAGGGTGCGGCACAGCTTTTCCCGCATGCCCGCTGAAAGACGACATTCAAAGACGCTTTCCTGTACCCTCTGGCCATAACCACTCAGAACCTTGCTTACCCCGGCCCGTTCTTTGTTATTGGTTATGTCGTATACTATGAGGTAGCAGCCTGGTTTTGACATGAGAGAGAGTAATCTTTGATGAACTTTTTTTCTTTATTGTCGTATTTCCAGACGCATGTTCTGCCTTCTTTAATTTTATTTATGAAGCCCTGGTTTATAACTTTACCATCTTTGTTGATGTTTTCAGGTATTTTGGTCAGGTAAAATGTGACTTGATATAATTTGATGATTTCCCCTGTTTTATCATCAAAACCTCTTCGCGCCGGCGGCTGATCAAGCAGAGGCTCAAAGGAAAGTTGATGAGCATCGGCCATCTGGCCGCCAATCTGTTGTCCCCAGGCCCGGATGTCATTTTCACCCGCCAGGTAGGCCTTTTCGCAACGCATAATTTCACGGTTGTTATACCGAAAATACACGCTGAGCCGTTTGGGGACAGCGTTATCTTCATCTTGAGCAGCTTCACCCAGCCAGACCAGAACGGCCACTGCCAGGGTTACAATGCCGGTAATAGGCTCCAGCCAGGTCCAGAAATGCAC
>CAZYTB010000163.1:0-4392 GCA_964650375.1 uncultured Campylobacterales bacterium
GCCCTAGACGGTTTGGATATGGTGAGCCCAAAGGTCGCTAAGATTGATGAGCTTGCTAAGCTTCATTTCTCTACCAAGAACAACGGTAAGATTATTATCATGTGTAACTTCGAGACAACCGCACGACACATACTCGAACATATGCAGATGAAGTCCAGGGCATTGTACTATGATGCCGGTATTAAATCTAACCTCGACAAGTTTGAGAAAGACGACAGCGTACAAATACTAGTCGCGGTATCTCACAGTCTTGATACCGGGTTGAATATTCAGCACGCTAACAGACTCATCTTGGTTAACCTTGATTGGTCTATCGGTAAAGAGGATCAGAAGAAAGGCAGAGTATTCCGTCCAGGTCAAAAACGTGTAGTCAACGTAGACTATCTCATCACCGATGAGTCTGCGGAGGTTACGAAGTTTGCTAGATTGATTTCTAAGAAGCATATCAATCGTCAGATAACTTCTGACTACGATGATGTAACTGAGTTCGAGCCTATTACCATGAACGTTGATACGATGGTGGCGCTTAACCAGTTTGAGCATCTTGATCCCTACATTGAACGCATGGATGACATCTATGACAACGAGATCGCCGAGAGTAAACGGTATGAAGCTTACTACACCAAGCGTATGCCGGAAGGTAAACGAATGGTTGATGGAAAGACTACAGGCGAGATGCTCAAAGGTGGCAAGATAATCCCTGAACTTCAGGTCCCTCAGCTCAAGAGGCTGAAGGAAATTATGAGGTCTCGTGGGATGACGCTCGCTGAAGATGTTAAGAAAGAAAAGCTCGGTGCAATTAAAGGTAAACTGAAAGCGCTCAAGGCTATTCGTGGACAACAGCGTGACGAGCGCAAGAACCTCAAGGTTGAGCTTAAGCGATTGCGAGTCGCGCTTAAGGAAGAAACAAAGCAAAAGATTAAGAACAAACTCAAGGATGAAATCAGAGACCTGAAAGAAGAAATCAAAAGCACTTCAAGAGATGATCGCAAAGCTGACATCAACGACCGTATCGAGACACTTGAAGATAAGATTGTTGAGGTCGATGACCCGGAAAAGAAAGCCAAGATTCAATCTCGCATAGACAAGATGCGTGGGTCTTTGGACAAGATGGAAGAAGTAGTCAAGAAGCGTAACAAAAAGATCAAAGAGAAGTTGTCACGCTTGAAAGAACGAAAAAAGAAAGTTGATAAAAAGAAAGACCTCAAGAAAAAGAAGAAAAGCGATAAGAAAGACAAAGGGAAGATTGACCCGAGTAAAAAGATTTCCGTGTTCTTATCTAAATTTGATGATGACTTCACCTTCTTGTCGGTCTTGAAGAAAAACAAGAACGCCCCGAAAGTAAAAGCATTAGGCTTCAACATACAGTCCATGTTTATTTACTGGCGTGAGATAAAGAACAGGGGTGACATCAAAGTTATCATGAAACGTATTGATGGAAAAGGTATCAATGTTAAAGGAAAACAAGATCTCCTAAAACGTGCTACCAAATCTAGGATATTCCTTGTTAACTCCGATGCCGAAGCGTCTGTCTCCGAGGGAAGAATTTTTGGACGGCAGAAACCTTCGGTGACGGCTGCTAAGATGGACAAAGAAAAAACTACTCTGTACTTTGTCGAGCATAACAATAAAGCCTACTTCGCAGTTGACTGGGATGAGGTTGATAGGAATGTTTTGATGCGACTGAAAACGATGGGCTTCAAACGCCGAGCAAAAGCGTACTACGCTCAAGTCAGCATGCAGAAGATTAAAAGAATCATCAAGGCGATTGATAGGAAGAAATTGTTCATCTCCAATCGACCTAAACTTATTTCCACGTTCTATGCTATCTTTAGGCAGAGAATCAAATAACCATCATAGAGGTTTGTCATGAGAGTAATAGTCTTGTTTGTTGTATTAGCATCATTAGTTTTGTCAGGTTGTGGTAGTGTGGATTGGATTTACCCTAAAGATGACTCGCTTGTCAGTGAAGCAAACCCCTCAGGTGATCCCGAACTCCAGGATGAACTCGATAAGTTTGCTTCGGCTTATGAAACTTCCATAAGGGACGACAGGAAAAAGCGTAACCTTGCTTTCGAGGACACAGTCTCTTATGCTGAAATGGTAGCTATCTTCCCGACGGCTACTGCCGAGACTTATCCAGAGAATAGGGTGTTCATTGATACGAATCAAATTAATGATAACTTTTTTCAGTATGATAAGTACACTGTAACAGATAGGGCTTCATCAAAGCTCAACAGAGCTGTTGAGTTCCTGGAGAACAACCCACTATTTCATATTGAAATACAAGGTCACTGTGATGAGTGGGGAACAAATAGCTACAATCTCTCACTCGGTTTGAAGCGAGCTGAGTCTGTAAGAAGGTTCCTTGAGTACCGGGGGATTGACGGAGATAGAATCCGTGTTGTTAGTTATGGAGAAGAGAAACCTTTTTGCAAATGGGCTAACGGTTGGTGTTGGTATCACAACCGCAGAGCCCACTTCGAGATTTCCGGGAACGCATTGAACTAACAAGAGGTGTGGTAAGCTGGAATCACCCAATGTGATTGCCTACATTTAATGGATGTTAAGGGGAAATAATGATTAAGCCTGAACGCCTTGAGAAGCTTTTCGATAGAAATTTCGGCAAGAAAGCTAAACGCTTTAAAGTGGGAGCCACATTCAAGGTAAAAGGTAAGTGGGAGAAAGACAGGAAAGCTTACATGGCTATCCTCAATTTCAAAGCCGGTGTATTCACTTGCGTCTTGGTCCTACATAAAGCCCGTGAAGTAATTCTGTTCAAGTCAGAGACTATACGGAAAGCCGAAGTCGGGGGTGTCAAGTTCGATCTAGTATCTCCATTCAAATCCGAGCGTACTCAAGAAGAGTTTGTGCCGATGTTTGATAGGCTGGTACAGACTAAGACCAAGCAAGAGAAACTGGCTGCAAAAACATTTGTCATAAAAGATAACATCCTGACAGGGGCTACACTCACAGCCATTCGCGGTGAAAAATTTACTGAGAAGCTGACAAAGCAGTTGAAGAAAGCTGATCAAGCCTACGATGAGGGTGGAGACACCGGACTAACCGATGACGAATATGATGAAAAGAAAGAACAGCTTGAATTCCTTGACCCCAACAACAAGTCAGGTATCCTCAAAACCGGTGAAGACTATGTTGAACCAGATAGTAGAGACAGAGTTCAACTCCCATTCCAAATAGGATCGCAGACTCCAGTCAAACCCGGTGGAGGCCAACTTGAACAGTGGAAGAAGTCTACAAAGAACGCAAAGACTTTCATTGCCTCCACAAAACAAGACGGAATAAACTGCCTCCTCATCTACAAGGGTGGTAGCATACACAAAGCGTTCACCAAAAGTCGTGGTGGCGTGGAGGGCCGGGAAATAACTACAAAGGTGAAACAGATACCTAGTATTCCCATGAAGATCAAGTACACGAAAGACTTTGCCATTAATCTTGAGATAGAAATGAGCAACAAAGTCTTCGCGAAAAATTATGAGCCACTTGGATTCAAGAATCCACGTAATTTTGTAGCCGGTCTTCTCAATAGGACGAAGGTTGAAAAAAGAGAGCTAGTTGATTTGAGTGCGTTCGCATTCAAGATAATTGATCCAGGTGGTATGGACAAGCAGAAACAATTCAACCTTCTTGATCGCCTTGGGTTCCCTATTGTAGACTATACTGTATTGAAAGCAGCTGACGTAAAAGACCAAACTCTGGTAACGTTGCTTAGAGACTACAAGAAAGCATCTGACCATGACATGGATGGGTTAGTTATTGAAGTCGATGATTCCCAAATCCGCCAGAAAATGGAAGACGAAAAAGATTCAGCTGGACTCAATCCCAGTTACTCTCGCAAGTTCAAACTAGGGGATGATGAAGACATCGTAGAAGTAACTGTAAAGAAAGTATTATGGGACATATCCAAACAAGGATATCTCAAACCGAGAGTTATGCTCAACAAGCCCTTACGCCTCCAAGGTGTGGACATTACTTTTGCTTCTGGATTCAATGCCCGATTCATAACCGACTCCGGTATTGGTCCCGGTGCGAAAATAAAGATCACACGTTCCGGTGACGTCATACCACATATCCTTGAAACAACAAAGCCGGTTAAGCCAGACCTCCCAAAATTTTGTCCTAGCTCTGGTGACAAGCTTGAACTCAAAGAAGGGAAAGTAGAACTCTACTGCCCCAACGAAGAGTGCTCAGGTAGACTCACAAAGAAAACAATTTCTTTCTTCAAGCACATGGGTATCGACTTCGTCAGCTCAGGCACCATCAAAAAGTTTGAAGACTATGGCTACGACACCGTAGACAAAATCCTTTCTATGTCCGTAGATGACATGCTTGGTATCGAAGGTATCAAGATTAAGATGGCTAACAAGCTGT
>CAZYTB010000164.1:0-4374 GCA_964650375.1 uncultured Campylobacterales bacterium
CACCATGTGATCCACGCTCTCCAGAAATGACAAACCGTTATGGTGATCCGTCATAGTCCTCTCTCTTTTAGTGGTATTGGGAAAGCTTGTTATAAAGCATGGCTTAATTAGCGGCACAAGCCAATACAATGCTTAGAGGGTTTTTAGAAACCCGCCGGATTTAGGAGATGCGAGATTGAACAGTTTTGCATTCTTCGGAAGTAGGACGTTGCCTCCCCCTTCCTGTTCCATGCTTCAAATTCCGAAGATCTGGACCTGTAGCACGTAATGTTGCCCCCACAAAAGTGGGGGCGGCCTTGTAATCATAATGAGGAGGGTAGCGTCCCTTTGTTCTCTTTTTTCCTGTTAACAGCCAAGCTCCCAAATTTTTTTGGGGCTACGCTAGTCGCACACAAACACCGCACCGGCATCATCTGACAGCTCGGGTGAAACGAAATAGCATCCGGGATAGAGCGCTGCCACACTCCCCAGATTCCGCTGCACTCCACCCGAGCTGCGTTGCTAAGCATGTCTGGTTTGAAACCACCTTGGGCCGGTCACAAACAACCTATACGCTGCATAGAGTGAGACAGGAATGCCAATCACCGTAATTGCGGGAACTATTATTCCCCACACAATTGTTCCTGTTTTACCAAAAACGCCGTAACGTGACTCATACATATATCCCTTTTTAGCCAAGCAATTAGGACATGTAGTAGCGTTCTCATTAACAATTGTCATGCAGTATGGGCATTGCTCTTCATCCGGTCCAATCGTTTTTGGAACCGGCGCACCACAGTTTGGACATGACCCCGCGGAATCAGAGATTTCATTATTACAATCTTTACATTTAATTAATGCCATTTTTATCTCCGTTGTAGTTATTACATTTCCTGTTTAAAAGTGCGCTCAGTGAGCCATTCTGGCTGCCGAAGGCAACCCCGACTCTCCCGACAGAAATAAGTAATGTGCACCCGGGAACTCCCCCGAATTACTTCCAATACAGGGTGCCGTTCAGGGTGATCGGTCCTGTAGCCTGGTTATCAATAACGACAGATGTTCGATTTATTAATCCTACATTATTGAGAACCAATCGTTTGGCTACCGTGTCAAGGGTGATTTTGCTGCAATCGGCAGCGACAACTGGCCAGCAGCTGATACTGTAGCTATAGCTTAGCAGCGGGGGATAGTTTCTCGTATCTTGTAAATCATATTGAAGCAATGTTATTTGGCCGTTCAAGGTTGAGATATTGAGTCCACCCACCCTGCCGATATTGCCGGCATTCGTATTGCCACCCATCCACGCCACGGTCGCTGTAGTCGCGGTAAAAAGCGGAGTCACAGTGTCTGGCTCATAGTTAAACCCGATTGTCGGAGCATCGGCGCCAGCTACAGCTACACTCCCTAGCCCCCCATTACCCCCAGACCCGCCACTAAGAGAATCCAGCACGCTTCTGAAATGTGCCCGTGCATCCGCGACCGCCACTAAAGGCAGCCCGCCCAACATTGTCCCGCTCAATGAATCAAAAGCGGTCTGGAAATCAGTCTCCGAAAGCGAGAAATCCATTGTCTGGCCCGTCAACGCCGTGCGAACTGTGGCACTAATCTGAATACCATTCGTAAGATCTGAATTACTGTCGAGCGACTGTACAAAGCGCAGGATATTGGTAACTTGAGGGTTGGTTTCATCCGTTGCACCCGGCACGAAATTTAGCGGCGTTATCATTCCTGCCCCAGTTGCGCTTCCCAACAAGATGTCGCCAATATAGAATTTTACGACTTCACCTGCCTGATATCTAAAGGTACCCGCCGCATCCGTCAGGCCAGACTGTGTGGGTGTTTCAAATCGAACACCTTCGACTGCCGCATCAATCAACACCCCCTGCGACACAGTTGCAGGCTTCGGATCACTGCCGCCACCTCCACAGGCAGTGAGTAGAATACTCATTACGATAGTCAATAAAAGATGGTGAATTTGTTTGCAACTTCTATTTGGTTTCATGACACTCTCTCCTTTTTTCCTGTCGATGAGCAGGTTTCTGTATTCATTTCAGGCAACATCAGTCAAATACGCACACCGCGCCGGCATCAGACACTGAACTATCCGTCGGGTCTCCGTGCACCCGCAGTATTAGTGCATCCCTCATCACTATCCATTGCCATGACGGCAACGCTACTTGTGGCCGAAGTGCTGGCAGCGGGGATGGTAAGGACGCCATTGCTGATGGCGGCGTAATCACTACCCGCCGTGGCACTACCAACACTACCGTTGCTGCTGGCGGCATAACACACATCCATGCTGCTAATTAAGTATTGCGTCCCCTTATTTCCCCTATTTCTCCTTCCCTTATTTCTCCTTATTTCTCCTTATTTCTCCTTACTTCTCCTTACTTCTCCTTACTTCTCCTTACTTCTCCTTACTTCTCCTTACTTCTCCTTATTTCTCCTTATTTCTCCTTATTTCTCCCAAGTATTGCGTCCCCTTAATTTCTTTATAGCCAAATAATTAGGACATGTAGTAGCGTTCTCATTAAACTATATAAAACCCCTAATTTTGGGTGGAGCATCTATTATTCCAATAGATTACATAGGGCCTACCCAGTGTTACAGACGGGGAGACGAACTATTTATTTGCGCCCACCGCCCACACGCCAGGCACCGTCCTCTTTTATTAGAGTCTCATCTTGCTTGACCTTTTCGCCATTACCATAAGTTATTTCAAAGGCAACTTTTGCGATATCGCCCGTGATTTCCTCGCTCAGCATATCGATATTCTTGATACCACCATTTTTCCCCATAGTTTCAGATTTGCTCACTAGAACGCCGGCAGCGCCGCCAAACATTTCTGCCATCTTTTTGCCTTCTGTACTGATCAGTTTGGAAGCATCGTTCACTTCACCAGCGGACATGTGCATATAGAATTTCTGTATGACGGCAGAGGGCGAGTCGCTCGAGCCGCAAGCGGTCATACCAAGAAATACCAACATCAAAAGACCCGTAAGTATTTTTTTCATATCGATCTCCTATTTTTCGATGGGGATGGGTTGGATGTTACTTGATTTCAAGAGCTGCGCTATAGTGATGGCCTCGAGGGTTCCCGACACAGAAAAACCCGGGATCCGGAGTATCGAAGGCGAATCGACAAGATAGATCTGTGCAGATTTGAAAGCCTTGTAAACCAGCTCGGAACAATAAAGCCTGTCATCGCCTTCAAGACTGAAAGAAGTATCGAACGGGACCCTGTTGCGCACATATTCCAGCGCGGTCTCCAGCACGGACGCCCTACCATCGGCATCTAGTCCGGTTACACGAAAAAACGCATAACTCAAAGCATGTTCTTTACTGATAAAACTATCTATTTTCTCTTTCCTGGCGTGGCCGATCCCTGTCAGTTCGTTTGCTTCTGTATGCAGGACGAAGATACTGCTGTTGTCGATATACACAATGCCTACATGTGAAAATGGGGAGCCGGTTCCGCCGATATCCCTAAAGATCTCGCTGAATATTCCGCGTCCCCGCCGGAAAACCAAGTCTCCGCTTTTTATCGTTGCCGGAACAGCTGGTATATTTTCCGATACTAGGGAGGTATTTTCCTGCCTCAGCTGCATACTGGAAGCCAGTAGCGAAGCCACAAGAACGAGGAGGAAGATCATGTTCCTGTGGCTATTGAGGTTCATCTTTGCAGATACGGTTTGAGGTCAGTGCCCCGAAAATCAGGGTTTACTATCAACCTCCGACTTGCCATTCGCCGTGGATCTCTTACCATCCAAGCGTAAAAGCAGGGCTGCACTGGTAGAAATCGGAAAGACCAATACAGAGATAATGTCTGCGGGGCTTCGGTATTTTGCGTTTTCATGAGCATCTTCATCCGTATAGTTGTTTTTTCTGGGCGAACTTCAGTCTCCAAAAATCATATAGGTTTATACTCTGACCCCAAGCACCTCTGACCCCAAGCACGTGACGCCAGGCACGTAGCGGCTCATCCTGGAATCGCAACACATAACGCCCCCCTGAAAAAACTTAATTCTTGGCTAATCTGCAAGGGTATGCACATATAGCACCACTTATTATAAGGATATTATTTTCAATGAGTTGAAACTTCTGGGGAGTGCCAGAAGGAAAAAATCAGGGGAAATGTAAAAAAAACCGACACCATCCACCTCTGTAGTCAATTCAGGGAGATCCTGATTGGGGGGTGCTTTCTTCTGGCGTTGCCGCCCCTGGCTCAAAGTTGTGAAGGACTGCGACGATGCAGAAAGACAGCCAGCAACAGGCTGAAAAACAACAACACTAACAAGGGATAGTTACCCGCCAGCACATAGGGTGTGGCACCGCTGCGTGGTTGCAGGCTGCCGCTGAGCACGAACACCTCGAACTGCGGTGACTGTGCAGTAA
>CAZYTB010000165.1:0-4284 GCA_964650375.1 uncultured Campylobacterales bacterium
CCCAATAAAAAGGGGACAGTTAAATGAAATTTACAGAAGCTCTGCTTCGTGCTTTAGTCGCGAGGAATTTTTACTGGGCTTTGCCCAATAAAAAAGGGACAGTCAAATGATAAGAAAATTTATAACATTTGCGGTAGAAAAATCTATTTTAAATCATATATTTTTGCTATTTTTAATTGTTTTGGCTTTTTTTTCATATCAAAAAATTCCAAAAGAGATTTTTCCACCATCAAATTTGGAGACTATATCCATATCAGGCTCATACATTGGAGCAAGCCCGGATATACTTGATAAAATTGTAGTAAAACCTTTAGAAGACGAATTAAAGAACCTAAATGATGCTGATAGGGTTGAGAGTAGCATTAAAAATGGATTTTTTAATATACTTATATATTTGAGAGATGGCACGAATCAGTCTGTTGCCTTGAATGATGTGAAAGATATAATATCTGCAACAAAAAAAGATTTTCCAAATGACATGAATGAACCAGTTGCTAAGATTTTAAAGACTTCATATCCTCTTGCCACTATTGCGATTGCCTCAAATGAACCCAAGGCAAATATGTTACGCGTGGCAGACGAGCTTAAAACTAAACTATCTAAAATTAGAAATCTAAGTGATATAACTATAAGAGGAGATGCCAATACTGAACTTTTAATTCAAATAAATGAGAAAAAACTAAGAGCTTACGGCTTAAGTTCGAGTGAGGTAGCTTCTAAATTAGCTTCAATGAGTAGTATCTATCCAATAGGAATTATTAAAGAAAAGGGTGAACATCTTTTTATCAGTACAATTTCTGGCGAAAAAGAGTTAGATAAGTTAAAAAATAGTTGGCTCAGCATATCTGGTAAAAAGGTGCAATTAAAAGATATTGCAAATGCAAAATTTAGGTTATCAGAGCCTAGTGAGATTTCACACTTCAACGGAAAACCAAACCTGTCAATCAACATGAATAAGGCAAAAGAAGGTAATGCTATCACCTTAGTCAAGGATGTGAAAAAGGTTTTAAAACAGTTCGGACAAAAATATAAAAATTATGAATTTAATGTATATACAGACACCTCTATATGGATTAGAAACCGTCTAAACACAGTTATATCAAATATCATCTTTGGGCTCATTTTGGTTTCATTGTCAGTTTATGTTTTTATAAGTGGAAGAATTGCTTTTATAGTAGGCATTGGAATTCCAGTTAGCTTTTTTATTGGATTAATTGTTGCTCAAATGATGGGATATAGCCTAAATATGCTCTCACTTTTAGGCGCTCTTATCGCTCTTGGAATGCTTGTTGATGAAGCTATAGTAGTGGCTGAAAATATATATAAACATTTAGAGCGGGGAGAGAATCCCAAAGAGGCTGCGATAAATGGAGCAGTAGAAATGTTTCCAGCAGTTCTAACAGCTACTGCTACTACCGTTTTTGCTTTTTTGCCACTTCTCATTATGTCTGGCGAAATGGGAGTATTTATGCGTATACTTCCCATCATAATCTCTATATTGCTCCTTAGTTCTTTATTTGAGGCATTTTTCTTTTTACCTTTACATGCAAAAGATTTTCTCAAAGCTAAATCAAAGCAAAAGAAAAATGATTCGTGGTGGGATAACTGGAATAGGGCGTATAAAATAATTTTAACCTTTTTATTGAAGTATAAAAAAAGCGCTATACTTTTGTTTTTAATTCTCACTGTTTCATCCACTGTTTTTCTTTTTAAAAGAACTAATTTTCAACTTTTCCCGGATTTTGATAATACTCAAATATTTATAAGTGGTAAAGTAGATATAAACTATAAATTACAAGAAACTCAAGAGTTGGTCACAAAAGTAGAGAAAGTTTTATTGGAAAAACTCCCAAGAAGTGAAGTTTCCTCAGTTACTTCTATATCGGGATTTATGCTAGATGCTAAGTTTCAGCCACATATCGCTGAAAATAACTTTCATATCTTTATAAACTTACATGAGCGAAAACCAGAGAACTTTTACAATAAATATATAAATCCTTATCTATCGCCTGCGTATGACAACTCTGATATGAAAAGGGTAAAAAGTGCACGAGATTTGCTAAAAGATATAAAAAAAGATACTGCATCATTTCAAAAAGATCCTGATTTCAAAGAGTTTAAAATCATAGTACCGGGAGCTGGTATAGTTAGAAGTGATGTAGAATTTTCTTTTAGTGGTAAAAATGATGAGACTGTTAAAAAAGCCATACATATTGTAGAAGATAAGATGAAAAAAACAGATGGGGTTTTTAACATAAATGATGATAAAGAAGTTGGTGAGAAAGAGCTAAAACTAAGAGTAAATGAATATGGTCAAGTGCTTGGTTTTGATGAAAAGTACATTTCATCTCTGCTGAGACCTTATTTTTTTGGCTCGGATGTAAACAAGATGATATATGGCAAGAATCTCATAGATGTGGTTACGCAGGAGAGCAGAAAAGATACTATAAATTCGTTAAAATCATTTTATATTGACATTCCTGGAAGTTTGAAAAAAGTCAGGCTTAGTGAAGTGGTGGATTTTGAACTTAAAAATAGTGATGCAAACATGTATAAAAATGAAGGCCTTAGAATTAGTAGTGTATATGCATCTTTATATAAAGATAAAATTACATCGTCCAAGCTTTTAAAGATTTTGCAACCAACATTTGAGAAGGTTCATAAAATGGGAATTAAGATTGTAGTAAAAGGTGAAGAAAAAGAGAATAAAAAGATACAAAAAGAGATGGCAGAAGCAGCCATTATTGCTGTATTTTTGATTTTTATAGCTCTTGTATTGATGTTTGATTCAATTACCCTTCCTGTTATAGTTTTAACTACTATTCCACTCTCTTTATTTGGCGTTTTAGTAGGACACTTGTTGATGGGCATGAATCTTACGATGCCATCTCTTTTAGGAATAGTCGGGCTTAGTGGAGTAGTCGTAAATGATGGAATTATTATGGTGGATTCTTTAAAAAAAGCAAAAGATAAAGCAGAGATCCTGATTTTCGCAGCCAGAAGACTTAGGCCTATACTTTTAACTTCTATCACCACAGTTTTAGGCCTCTCAACGCTCATGTTTTTTGCAGCTGGACAATCTGTAATACTGCAACCCATGGCAGTATCTCTTGGATTTGGTATAGCTTGGGCTACAGTTTTAAATCTTTTTTATGTACCACTATTATTTACGCTTATAAGAAAAAAACAATTAAATACATAAGATTGATTTTGCCTATCTTTGATTTTTAAGGAATATACGGTACAATTTTATATATAATTTTTTAGGAGAATATTATGTCTATAGCGAAGAAGATGTTTATACCTATGTTTGTGTCGATAGTTTTGATTATTAGCTTTTTTTTAGGAGATTATTATTATTCCATTTCAAAAGAAAAAAACAAATTGCATAAAGAAGATATAAAAAACTATAGTTATTTTTTTAATAGTGAATATAAGAAGAAAAGAGATTTTGGATTAGCGAGTGCAATTATGCTGAGTGAAAATACCTATGTAAATTCTCTTGTGCAAAATGGAAATAAAGGTTATGCAGAAAGAGGTTTAAAAAATTTACTGAAAGAATTTAAAAACAATACTTCAATAAGAAATATCAAAATACACATACATGACAAAAATATTCATAGTCTTTTAAGAGTTTGGAAACCTAAAAAGTTTGGAGATGATCTTTCATCATTTAGAAAAACACTTGTAGAAGTAAAAAAAACCCAAAAACCTCTTGCTGCAGTAGAGCTTGGTCGTGCCGGACTTGTTTTGAGAGGAATTTCGCCCATCGTCATAAATGGTACATATCTAGGATCAGTTGAGTTTATGCAAGGATTTAATTCCATGGTAAGAGATGGAAAAAAAAGAAAAATAGAAGTTTTGATTCTGTTAAAGAAAAAGTATTTAAAAATAGCAACACTACTTGAAAAATCAAAAATGATAAAAAATTATGCACTTGCAGTAAAAGAAGACAGTTCAAATATGCAATTTTTTAATGAATTAAAAGGCATAGATATTACTAAAAATAAATCCTTATTAACTAGCAAAAATTATATCTTTACATCTATACCAATAACCGATTTTAGCGGCAATACAGTTGCGTATGCACTAGTAGGTCAAAATAAAAAGATAGTAAATCAAATTATCAATAGTAGCATGGATAGTGTTTTAAGTAATATTATTTTTACTTTTATTGCTTTTATGATATTGTTTTCAATTTTGTATTTTATTATTGTATACACAGTCATTATCCCCCTAAAAAACTTAACAAAAAGAACAAAAGACCTCTCTAGCGGAGATGGA
>CAZYTB010000166.1:0-4280 GCA_964650375.1 uncultured Campylobacterales bacterium
TTTTACAAAACAGTATTACTGGTTGGGAATTTAAACCAGTTCCTTTTGTTTTAGGGCTTACAAATCTTATTCTTCACGAAATTGACATACCTGATTATCATTATATTGATAGTTTAAAAAAAGAATACAACAGTATTGGCAGAAAAGATCAAGTGGACGTTATCTTGGCAAATCCACCTTTTGGAGCAAGTATTGCTGATGGAGTAGAAACCAACTTTCCTGCAACGTATCGTTGTAAAGAGTCGGCAGATTTATTTGTAATTTTAATGCTTAAATTACTAAAGTCGAAAGGTCGTTGTGCCATTGTTTTACCTGATGGCTCAATTACTGGTGATGGTGTAAAAGCAAGAATTAGAAAAAAAATATTAACTGATTGTAACTTACATACCATAATTCGTTTGCCACAGAGCACATTTTTCCCTGCAACAGTAAGTACTAATTTACTGTTCTTTGAGAAAGGAAGTAAAACAAAAGATATATGGTATTACGAACATAAATTACCTGAAGGACAAAAAAGCTATTCAAAAACAAAACCCATTCGCTTTGAAGAATTTCAACCAATTATTGATTGGTGGCATAATAGAAAAGAAAGTGAAGTCTCTTGGAAAGTGAATAGTAAGGATTTAAAAAATTGGGATTTGGATATTAAGAATCCGACTATTATTGAAGAGGAAGAGATTAAATCTTCAAATGAGATTATTGATACTTTAAAACATAGTTTCAATACTAATTTATCTATGCTTTCTGAATTGGAAAATTTATTAAAATGATGAAAGCAACAGACGCATATAGAAGGATAAACAATAGTCCAATTAAAGGCATTGTTCTTTACTACACAGAACAATTGTTAGCAAATGATGAAGTTAAATTAAGTTCAGTTATTTCTCAAATTCAAACAGGAAAAACACCGCCAAAAGCAAATCCAAAATACTATAGTTCTCAAGATATTAACTGGTTCAAACCAAGTGATATAGGATATGGAAAATATTTAATTAATTCAAAGGAGAAATTCTCAAATATCGCTGTTACTCAAAAAAAAGGAACTATTTATTCGGAAAACACTCTATTAATGATTGGAATTGGTGGTGGAGTCGGAAGAGTTTCGGTACTAAAAGAAAAAGGTTCTTCAAATCAACAAATTACTGGCATTTCATTTAAAAAAAATGTTTCTGCTGAATACGCATATTATTATTATTTGGTTAGAGAGGTTTACATAAAATCTAAAGCGAAAAGTATGTCTTTTCCAATATTAAATCAATCTAAAATAAAGGAACTAACCTTTAAATATCCTTCTCTTGAAGAACAAAACAAATTTGTAAAGTTTATTGATAATTGCTGGAATTCTTTTTTGGATAATAAAATTCCTGATTTTGAAGAATTTGAAATATCTACAAAGCTTAAGAATTATTCTTTGAAACAATTTAAAGCTATAAAATTAGACAGTAATATCAAAAAAACCATCAAATACGAATTAAAACTCATTTCTCAACTTAAACAGTCTATTCTACAAGAAGCCATACAAGGAAAACTAACAGAAGATTGGCGAAAACAAAACCCAAATATTGAGCCTGCATCTGAATTACTAAAACGTATAAAAGCAGAAAAAGCTCAGCTTATAAAAGAGAAAAAAATAAATAAAGAAAAATCACTTCCACCAATTACAGAAAATGAAATTCCTTTTAAATTGCCTCTAGGTTGGGTATGGTGTAGATTAGGGGAAGTTTCTAATTATTTGAATGGTAAAGGATTTAGTAGCTCTGATTTTAAAAAAGAAAATGGCATAAAATGTATTAAAATAACAAATGCTGGTGTAGGAGAAATAATTGAAACAGATGATACTCTACCTTTTGAATTTGAAAAAAAATACTCATCATATTTAGTTTATGAAAATGACATTGTAATTGCTCTTACTCGACCTTATATTGCGGATGGTCTAAAAGTAAGTCTTTGCCCTTCTTCTTATGATAAATCTTTACTAAATCAAAGAGTTGCAGTTGTTAGAGCTTATGCAGATATTCAAAATAATTACATTTATAATTATTTTCGAACAAAATTTGTACTTGATGGATATAAAAGAGAATTTGATTCGTCAGGTCAACAGCCAAACTTAAAAACCGAACATATTACAAATCTTATTTTTCCACTTGCTCCAATTGAAGAACAAAAAGAAATCGTCAAAAAAGTAGAAACTTTAATACAAAAGTGCCAAGTCTTAGAGCAAGAAATAAAAAGCAGTGAAGCCAATGCTGAAATACTGATGCAAGCTGTATTAAAAGAAGCATATGAGAGCAAAAAAGTAAAAGAAACTAAAGTTGTTAAATTAGCAACTAAACCAACAAATGTAGATTATTACAAACGTACTTTGTTGGCAAGTGAGATAGTTTGGCAATTACATAAAGAACCAACTTTGGGTCATTTGAAATTGCAAAAACTTATGTATTTGGCACAAGAATCAAGTAAAATGCAATTACCAACCAACTTTTTACAACAAGTTGCAGGACCTTATGACCCAAGAATGGCACGTTCAATAGATAAACAATTGAAAATTAAAAAATGGTTTGAATATAAGAAAACTGAATTGCTAAAATTCAAGCCACTTGAAAAAGCAGGAACACATAAAACGGACTTTGATAAATTCTTTGCCAACGAAAAAGACAGTATTCAATACATAATTGATACTTTTAAAACTGCAAAATCGGAGTCTGTTGAAATAGTCGGAACTTTGTATGCGTGTTGGAAAAAACTGATAGCCGAAAAACAGATAGTTTCGGATAAATTAATAAGCAAACGCTTTTACGAATGGTCAGAGGAAAAAGCAAAGTTTGAGAAAAACCGAATAATTACAGCGTTAAGATGGATGGAAACAAAAGGAATAGTTCCTGAAAAAGCCAACGCATAAGCCATACACATTTACAATCGCTACAGCCAACACTCAATCCAAAATTGCAAAAGAGTATGTCTTGCCAACGCTCCAAGCAGAACGGAGAATAAAGTACGAAAACACAACAAAGTATAAAAATAATAGCGGTTTTAGTGCTAAATCCAAAGATAGTATCTTTGAACAAAGTTTAGTAATAAATTGAAAGGTAAGCACTTTAATATCCGCTACTCTTCTTATACTAAACGATAAGCGTAACTCAAAAATTGATTTCACTCAACTTTTTATAAAAAATAATTCTTTTTACCTCTTTGCAGTAAAATGTAGTTGTATCAACAAAGCCAATTATTGAAAAGTAAAATTATAGGTCATTGCAAATATTGGGCTGTTAACTACAGAAAGTTCATAAGAGCCCAACGGACTACCTCTAAAAATATCTCCATTTTCTACTCCATTACGCTGAGAATAGTAAATGCTAAAGGGATTTTTACGCGCATAAACATTGTATACCGTAAAAGTCCAATCTCCAACCCATCGTTTATTTTTCTTTTTACTATATCTAACTTTCCACGAAAAATCTAATCTATGATAGGTTGGTAATCGCCCATTATTCCGTTCCAAAAATATTGGCACATCTAAACCATCAAGATCAATAATACCGTTGGCTACAGTATAGGGTCTTCCTGTTTGCCCTGTAAAATTAAAACTCCACGTATTATATCTATCTCCTTCAAAATTGATGGTTCCATTGAAAACATGTGGTCTATCAAAATCTGAAGCGTACCAGTTATTATTATTAATTCTATCTAATAAGTTCTGGTTTTCGGTACGTAATAAGCTCCTTGACCAAGTATAATTGAACCATCCATTAATTCTTCCTTTTGGTTTTCTAAAACTAAACTCAATTCCATATGCTTGTCCTTGTCCTTGAACTACATCTTGCTCTATAGACTCCTCAAGAAAAAAATCAGCTCCTGGTTTATAGGTCAGATTATTTTTAGTTTCTCGATAATAACCTTCCAAACCCGTCTCAATTTTATTGTCCATAAAATTTTTATAAACTCCAAGACCATAGATATTACTGCTTTGGGGGTTAATATTGGGATCAGATGTTTTCCAACGAGATGTAGGTAAAGGAGTTGTGCTATTATATATATTTTGCAAATATTGATTTGCCTTTGCATAACTAGCTTTCATCGATGTGTTTTCTCCTAATTTTAAACTAATTCCTAATCTGGGCTCTAAATCATCAAAAGAGATAACCTTTTTTCCTTTTTCAAAGAACTGAGTGTTTGTTATATTCCCTGCTTCATCATAGCTATTCAGCGTATAAGGTCCTTGGAATAAAAAATGATTGTATCGTAAACCTGCAGATAATGATAAAGACTCTAATGGTTTCCAA
>CAZYTB010000167.1:0-4250 GCA_964650375.1 uncultured Campylobacterales bacterium
GAATACCGATAGGTGCTGTTTGTGGTGACACATCGCGGAAATGTCGAGGAAACTCCATGCTGCTTGCCGGGTTACCTTGTAATGCCTGTTGTAATGATTCGGGTAACCGACGATCCAATAACTCATGCCCTTGTGCATCAAGGATGTAAACGATATCACCTTGCAGGCGTTGTTGCATTTGCCTTAACCAACGCGTTAAATCCTGTTGCTCTGCTCCCTTATTAATCATTCTACGGGTATGCATTAAGATTCTGGGGAGGGCAATGTTAGTTCTGTGTGCTGCAGATTGCGTAATTTGGGTATTAATCACAATATTACTAATAACCAAGAGCACCATAAAAATCCAGAATGATAAGAAAATTTTCCAGAATAAGCTGTGGATATTCATGACTCATCTAGTAATGCATACAGGTAACCAGTGCCACGGATAGTTTTGATGCGTGGACTACCGTCCGCATGTGGACCCAGTTTTTTGCGAATCTTGCTTAAATGCATATCAATACTGCGGTCATAGTGGGTCAGTTTGCGCAGCAGTGATTCTTCGGTCAGAGTTTCTTTATTGACCACTTGCCCCGCATATTTAATCAATGAGTTGAGTACGTTAAATTCGGTACTGGTTAAATTAATCACGTCCTGATTAATGGTAACGGTGCGGTTACTGCGATCTAGTTTGAGATCACCGATTATTGACGTTACTGGGTTGTTTGCCATGTTTGGCTGCTGTTGGGTGCGGCGTAATATGGCACGTAAGCGGGCAACCAACTCGCGTGGATTGCACGGCTTTGGCAGATAATCATCAGCCCCCATTTCTAGGCCCAAAATACGGTCAATATCATCACCTCTGGCAGTCAACATGAGAATAGGCAATGTTAGCACTTCGTTTTGCAGGCGTTTAAGTACCTCCAAGCCATTCAAACGAGGCATCATGACATCAAGAATCATAACATCAAAATGCTGCTTAAGTACTTGTTTAATGGCGGCTTCACCATCGTGTACAGAGTGTACTTGAAAATTTTCGGCTTCAAGATATTCAGTTAGCAGTACGCATAATTCAGTATCATCATCAGCGAGTAAAATATGATCCATATTAATCTTTGGGGTTGTAAGGAATGGGCACGAAATAAGTTGGGTAACTAACGCAGGATTTTTGTTTGTCTTCAAGGCGTACAAACAGGCGCATAGCAGGCTACGTAACTGTTTGTGCAACACCGAAGACGGACAAAAAGGCAAGTTAGTTGCTCAAGTTATTTTGTGCACGTTCCTAAGTAAGGGACGAGGATTTAATATTACCCGAAAGTCAGACTCGGGTATTATTGAATTTTCATCCTAAGCTGTATAACCTTATATTTTCATAATTAGGGGTAATTAGCTACATTTTTACACAGTTTTATAATTTTATGTCACAACCAGCTAATGCTGTGTTGCTTCAGTCGTCTTTCTTGTGTAATGGGTCATCTATGTATCCTTTCTAATCTATGTATTATATTGTTGGTTTATTTGCTACCTTCTTTGTACAAATAAGTGCGCGCTTCTATGTTTGCAGGTTGCCGCCTTAAGACTCGAACATAAGCACTTTTTGCCGCAGCGTCATTCCCCAAACTGGCTTCCGCTCTTGCCAGATAAATCCAGGCTGTAGCGGGTGCGGGGTAACGGGCAGCCAATTCTTGCGCATGTTTTCTCATAAGCTGCCAGTTGCGCGTCCCTTCTTCGCTGACCAATAATTGTTGATGAGCAATAAATTGCCAGGGTGACTGTCTTAATACCAGTTTGGCATGACGTGCTGATTCATCCCAGCGTTGCTGGGCAAGCAAGGGTAAGCTGATGCCTAAATGCGCATCAATAGACTTTGGGTTTTGGTTCAGCGCTTTCTCATAGCTGCGTACTGCGTCGTTATAGTTGCGTAACAGATAGTTTAGCCAACCATAGCGAAGTAGAGCATACTCGGTAACATCACCATCGCCTTGTATTAATGGTTCAATCAGGGCTGCTGCGGCTTTATAGTGACCACTTGCTTCTAGTGCATAAGATTCCTCCCAAACTTCTGGTTCGTTGGCAGATGAAGCTTGATAAGCCAGTAATACCATCAGCGCCGCCATGAACAAACAGCGGCCAACCTTATTATTTGTTTGTTGTCGCATAATAATTACCTACCAACTTTTGTTAATATTTAAAAGCACATAGCGATTCGTATATTCATTACTAATAAATTTATTTTCATAAAATTCCACGCCACCTATTAGTTGCAATTCCCAATCATGACTAAGGTCCCATGCCGTCGTCAACCCGATCGTGCCTTCTTGAGTATCGGCAAGGTTGTAGACAGTGCCAGTATCGCTATCTACTGCGAAGATGCGTTGTCCTGCCAGGCCGGTTATTTGTAAGCGGCTCATCCTTATGATATTCGGAGAAAAATGATGTGTATATTTGACTTCGACTGCGTAAGTCGCTTTTTGTCCTTGGGTACGTAATTCATCAGATGAAAAAATAAAATAGCCGCGCAATTGTAACCAATCACTATTGTGATTGAAACCTACACCTAGGGTCGGAGTTAATTGATCAATCTTTAAACCTTCAGAATAGGTGGAGTGTGCGTAGCCTAAGTCTAGGTATAGACTTTTATCAGCATTCAGATAAGATATCTGCGGGGCAATAATGCCGCCATTATCGGTTCCTCTACTGGGGTCATTATTATTAATCAAGTAGCCATCCATACGAAAAGTAATGCGTGCAAAATCATCCAGATCTAAATATTTGCGGGCACTCATAAAATAGGTATCTTGAGATAGGTGTTCAATACCAAAATTAAAGTGTACTTCCGCCCTTTCATAGCCAAAACTAAAGCCGATACTGTCCTGATAATCAGCGGCAAGAAATAAGCCTGTCGACCAAGTATAGTCACGAAAAATAGAGTCACTATAATTGCCATAACCACCTAGTATGTCGGCTTTTATTTTCCAGTTATCATCAGCTAACGCAGGCTGCAGCAGTAAACCAGAGGATAAGGCAGCTTTAATTAATAATTGTATTTTCTTCGTCATGGTTTACCTTAATTTTAAAGAGGGTTAAGACTCATCTGTGCTTGTGGAATGCCAAGATCTTCAATAGTTGTTAGTTCTGTCAGCTCAGCGGTTAAATGTTGTTGTTCTAATGTTAAAGAGAGATGGCTACAGCCTTGTCGGGTAATGGTTGCTGTACTAATAGCCTTTACATTGATGCCCGGCGCTAAACGCAAGTGATGCCTGCCTTGTTGTTGCCAAACTTCATCATCACCCTGCCGCGAATAATGGCTGTCTAGTCCACCGCCTAGTGGGCGCAGCATAGCTCGTAAACCGTACACGAGCGGTGTAAGAGGCAGTAGTCGGTCATTAGGTTGGTCACACCATTGCATATCGGCGTTAGCCAAAGGTGTCAATCCCAAAGCGAGCAACCAAAGATCCAGCAAGGTATCCTGACCTCCTGTGCGTTGAAAAAAAGACAATATGCCGCATTCTTCGGTAAAGCGCACGGAGGCACCACTATCACTGTGCAGATGAAAGCCACCCAATAAATCAATAGCAACCGTTAATCGTTGCACTTGCCAAGGCTGGTCATCATCGCGGTAGCGGTAACACAATTGCAGACCAACTGGCAAATGCAGTGCTTGTTTAAAATGGCCGCTTGCGTTGACTGCAGTGACTAACTGACCTGCTTCGGGACGACAGGCAAGCTGAAAACAAGCGGTTTGCTGCAAATTTTCTTGCAAAGTCACGCCTAATAAATGAAAAGGATAGGTTGGACTACCCAGTACTGCAGTTGCCTGAATATGAATATGTAAATGAGGTTGTGGTGAGCGGCCAGTATTGCCACAACGTGCGACCGCTTGCCCAGGAGTGAGGCGTTCACCTTCAACCACTTGTAAGCTATATTGAGCCAAATGCGCAAGGAGTACATAAAGCTCATTATCCAAGCGAATCAGTAAGAAATTTCCCCAATTATTTTTATTATCAACTTCACCAGGCAAATTATCAGGCAGCCCATGATAACAATGAACCACTGTGCCATAACAGGGAGCCAGTACGGGTAAATCAAAACAGTAATAATCCGTTAATTGCAGTCCATCATTGGCAAAACTGCAACCTAGTTTGGTAATAAAAAAATCTAAAGCATGCTGCCACGGCACTTGATGTGTATGGCGACCATTAAAACCTTGATAGATACTCCAAGTACCAAAAAAAGGGGCTTGCAAAGGGATACTGTCAGGTTCTGCACCG
>CAZYTB010000168.1:0-4210 GCA_964650375.1 uncultured Campylobacterales bacterium
GCGGTGGAGCATTTTATGGTCCAAAAATTGATATTAAAATAACTGATGCATTAAAGAGAAAATGGCAATGCGGAACTATACAGGTAGATTTTAACTTACCTGAGCGATTTGACCTTGCATATATAGATGCAAACAATGAACACAAAAGACCTGTCATGATACATCGTGCAATTCTAGGCTCATTTGAGCGATTTATCGGTATTTTGATAGAGCATACTGCTGGTGAGTTGCCATTTTTTGTGGCACCTACACAAGCTGTCATTGTACCGATTTCTGAGTCACATAATGAATATGCCAAAAATTTAGCTAAAATATTACTAGAAGAAGATATTGACACTGAGATTTCTTTGAAAAATGAAAGTCTAAATAAAAGAATTAGAAACGCTGAAAAGATGCGAGTTCCGATGATTTTGGTTGTAGGTGATGAAGAAGTTGAGAACAACAGTATTGCTTTAAGAGATAGAAGAGATAGAAAACAGTATAATTTAACAATAGAAGAATTAAAAACTTTAATGAAGGAGAAACTTAGTGAGGTACATTTTTGAGTAAAGACAAAGAGGTAATGCTCAACCATGAAATTAGAGCAAACGAGGTAAGATGTCTAGGCGATGATGGAGCACAATATGGGATTATTTCTCGCTCCGAAGCATTACGCAAAGCCGAAGAGTTAGGATTAGATCTAGTTTTGATAGCACCAGATGCTAAACCACCAGTTTGTAAGATAATGGATTATGGTAAGTTTAGATACCAAGAAGAAAAAAAGAAAAAAGAAGCCAAGAAGAAACAAAAAACCATAGAAGTTAAAGAGATAAAATTATCTGTCAAGATTGCACAAAATGATATAAACTATAAAATTAAACATGCAAGAGAATTTCTTAAAGAAGGAAAGCATGTAAAATTTAGAGTATTTTTGCGTGGTCGAGAGATGGCAAATCCAGATGCTGGAAAAGTAGTTTTGGAGCGAGTTTGGCCTATGGTCGAAGATCTTGCTATAAGAGATAAGCCTCCTATGCTGGAAGGCCGCTATATAAATATGTTAGCAGTTCCAAAAAAATAGCATACTTTACTATAGCCTCATAATATTCTTTTAAGAGGGTTTAGGATAAAATTATCAGCTTATAAAATAGATAGCAATGTCTTTATATATCTAAGGGAGAAAGTATGCCGAAAATGAAAACAGTACGCGGCGCAGCTAAGCGCTTCAAAGCTAAGAAAAATAGAATCAAAAGAGGCTCAGCCTACAGAAGTCATATTCTTACTAAAAAATCTACAAAAAGAATGCGTGGACTTAAAGAAGCACATACTGTAGATAGCCGTGATATGTCATCTGTAAAATTGATGCTAGGTATGAAGTAAAAGAGTTTTTAACTTTAAAGTTAATTAGTAGAATTTCAATGTTCCCCTTTTTGATAAGGGCAAGTTCCCATTATGGGACACCAATGAATAAATAGGTCAAGGAGACAAAATGGCAAGAGTTAAAACTGGTGTTGTAAGAAGAAGACGACACAAGAAAATCCTTAAATTAGCAAAAGGTTTCTACAGCGGTAGAAGAAAGCATTTTAGAAAAGCAAAAGAGCAGTTAGAGCGAAGTCTAGTCTATACTTACAGAGATAGAAAAAACAAAAAAAGAGATTTCAGAAGACTTTGGATTACAAGAATCAATGCTGCTTGCAGATTAAATGATATAAGTTATTCTCGTTTCATAAATGCTTTAAATAAAGCAAATATTCAATTAGATAGAAAAATTCTAGCAAATATGGCAATGCATGATCCAGAAGCATTCGCAGCCGTAGTAAAACAAGCTAAAACCGCGCTTTAATATTTTTTTATTGCAATTAAGCAAGTGAAAATGATATATCATTTTCACTTGACTCTCCTTACTTTCTATACTCTTCCAACTCGCTTTGTCTTGGATAAAAGAAAACAGTATTTCTAAAGATTGTTATATCTTTCTTATCATCAACAGCAAAAGCTTTAATCTTGATTGGAATAGGGGTGTCTTTTTTATTCGTTTTGACTAATTCTTTATCAGTTCTTAGAATAACAATTTTCTTTATCTTTTTGCCAGCTTTTAACATAAAAGGCTCCCCTGGTCTATGTACGATTATATTTTTGTTGCTAACTTCAAAATAATATTTGTGATCTTTTGAATCAGTATTTTGAAATAAGAATGTATATGCATTGCTAACAGTTTTACCGTTATCTGAAATTTTAAATAATCTGGTAGTTCTATTTATATTAAGAAGCATGTGTTCTTTTGTACTGCCCATCCACATAAGTCCTATAAAAGCTATAGTCAGAGCAATTCCATAAGCTACAGTTCTAAATCTCACATATCTAGTTTTTATCCCCTTCTCTTCTGCGTCAGTGCTTACCCAAGAGATGAGTGAAGGCTTTCCCAGTTTTGCCATGACAGGGACACAAGCATCCGCACACTCTAAACAGTTGATACATTCTAACTGCATACCTTTTCTGATATCAATATGTGTCGGGCAAACTCTCACACATGCTTCACAACCTGTACAGTCATCTGTTTCTCCTGGTGGTTTGCTCCAAAGTTTTGTGCCATGTTCATCATATATTTTACCACCCCTTCTTTCACTGTATATTGGCAGTATTGTATCATCGTCAAACATGACCGATTGAACTCTTGCATAAGGACAAATATAAACACAAAAATTTTCTTTTAGTATTATTACATCATATATTAAAAATAGAGCGATTCCAATTAAAAAACCAAATAAAATAGTATGATTTGTTGGATCTTGAATATATTTAAAAAAATTTTCAGGAGGAATAAAATACCAAATAAAATTTGATGCAGCAATTAGTGCTAAAGCAGCCCAGATGATAATAGCTAAACTCTTTTTAAAATATTGTCCATTTTTTGGATCCTTTTGTTTATTGTCCATGCTCCTTCTTAAATTTAATAGTTTGGTTTCTATTAAATCTCTGTATATAGCTCTAAAAATTGTTTGAGGACATGCCCATCCACACCAAATTCTACCACCTAGTGTTGTCATAAAAAATACGCCTAAAAATGTCATTATTAGTAAAAAAGGCATTAAATATAATTGCTGCATATCAAAAGATGTAAAAAGTAGATTTAATTTTCCTTTACTAAAATCTAGCAGAAAAAAATGATTTCCGTTTATCCTAATAAAAGGTAATATAAGTGATATAATAGAAATTATAGCAAAAGTTATATACCTTTTTTTCTTGTATATTGGAGATTGTGTCTTAATGTCGCAAGCCATGGCTACTTCCTTCTTTTTTTATAATGTTGCACTCTGTTGAGGCATCTTTTTTGTATATTTTAAAATCTTTATTTTCTAATAATTTATTTTTTATTTCCACTAAATCTTTTAATCCTCTTGAATTTATGTAATCTTTTAGAGAACTTCTGCTAACTTTTAAGATTTTAGATATCTCATTTACTGAATGTTTCTTTTCAAGGAAGTCTATAATTTTTAATCTATACATGTCAAATTTTGATTTTGACATTCTCCCTTTTGGTCTTCCTTGAGTTGAAGTTTTTTTAATATCCAAAACTTGTTCATTTTCCTTTATGAGCAAGGAAAATATTTTTGATGACTCACTATTTTTTGTAATTTTTAGATTAATGCTTGTTATATAGGTTACAATTGATCTTTCAAATAGACAATTAAAAATTTTTATCAATTCTTCAACATTGCTTGAAAAAGTAGATAAACTATATATCAAAATATTGTCGTTGTCGTCCAAGGATCTTAAAAATCCTTTTAATTCATTTCTTGAATCAAATTTATCACTAATATTAGAATTATCAATCTCTGTTGAATTAATCGCAATATTATTTTGATGAGCATACCTAAAGATATGTTTTTGCTGTTGTATTATATTTGTTTTTGTATCTTTTGCTTTTAGTAAAACTATATCCATAATGTCACCTTTTTGTCACTTTGAAATTATATTATTATTGGCGATAAAAGTCAATAGTAATGACCTATAGTTCGTCAAAGTTAATTTTTATTTTATTTTGCTATAATAATAATCTAAAATTTTTCAGAAAGGTGGTGGTAGAGTATGCCAGGGATTAAAGTACATCCTAATGATTCATTTGATGAAGCTTATAGAAAATTTAAAAAACAAATTGATCGTAACTTAATTGTTACGGAAGCGAGAGCTAGAAGATTTTTTGAAACAGCTACAGAAAAGCGTAAAAAGCAAA
>CAZYTB010000169.1:0-4190 GCA_964650375.1 uncultured Campylobacterales bacterium
GCTGCACCACCGCACAGCCTTGCTTTGCCCAGAATTCCTGAAGCGCAAGGATTAAGCCTTGAAAGGTAGAAGTATCGGGTTTATTGAGTTCCATGGTCATGCTCTGGCAATTATCTTATTGGTGTTCAATTTGTCACTGTTTCTGGGCGGCATTATAACGGAATGTGGAAATGCAAACTACTTTTGATTTAATCGATCTTGGCTCTCAAGCTTAAGATAAATCTCGCGTTCCCTTGTAGCCTGGGCATTAGATTCCGCCAATAGTTGTTCCCACTTAGAATGGTCTCGAAGTTTCTTATACAGGGGCACTAAAAGAATCAGCGGCTAAGCCAATTACTTGTATCAATAACCAACTAATAACGATGTAAGCAGCTGCAACCCGAAATACATTACGTCTTTTTAATTCGGATACAGGCTCATTGTTGCAATCCTTTGGATTGAAGCTTTATTAGATTTTCACGTTGCTTCTCTAAAATGCTCATGAGTCGCTTTTTAGCCTCAATATACACAGGTTCCTTTTTTACATCCTCTGAAATTAATGCTTCAATAAACATCCAAGAATTGTATCTTTTGTTTTTAATCGCAACGGCATAAGCATCTGCTGCAGCTTTGTTGTTTTCTTGTAACATTTCTATAAAAATCCAATCCCAGTATGTTTGTTGAGTTGGTAAAGAGGCTGTCAATGTTTTCAGTCTATCTAAAAGTTTTTTAGACTCAACTTTTTGACCTGTATATTTATAGGCAAGCGCTAATAATAATATATCTTGATAATTGCTTTTATTTATCTTAATAGAGTCCTCATTTTTATCAGAAAAGGCTTTCAAGAATAGTTCTTTGGATTTTTTATAGTTGTTTTCCATAAAAGAAAAATAACCTAGAGCAATCTGAGTGCTAAATTCATTGCGCTGTTGTAGAAATTCCTGATTGCTAATTTGATAAAGTTGTTGGTAATCTCTATTGAATAAATCGAGAACCTTTTTTGCGTTTTTTGTATAGTCAGTATCTGGATACAGTTCATGCATTTTTTTATATAATGCTGTGGTATTTTTTATATCGGCTAGGCTCGCATAACTATTAAGCAGTGTCAGATGTAATTTTGCACTTCCATTATCTATTTTTATTGCTTGTAACTGCCAATACACCGCCAAATCTAATTGCCCCATAATAGAATACATGACGCCGAGACCTGATCTTGAAGCAGCATAATCGGGTGCCAACTTATTGACTAATTTAAATTGTTCTATGGCTTCTTCATGTTGCCCTAGCGAATTTAAAGACCAGGCAACATTTAGCTGAATGACTGGAGATAATGGGTCGAGCACTGCCGCTTTGCGATGTAGCTCTAGCGCTTCTTTGAAGCGCCCAAGATAGTTTCTAAGCAGTCGACCATACCAATGGTAACTACTGACATAATTTGGATTTAATTCTATTGCTCTTAGAAAATTTTTCTCAGCTTTATCCAGCTCATTTTCATTCATCAAAAAACTGCCGTTTGAAGCATACGCTTCAGATAACAGTGGGTTTATTGATAATGCTTTGGAAATTAACGGCTCAGTTTTCGATTTGTATTCACTGTAGGGTAAATCGCTATACTCATTTAATAAATCTAAGGCAATTGCTTGATTGACATAAGCCAAAGCATAGTTCGGGTCGAGTTCTGTAGCACGCTGAAATAAAACCAATGCCTGCTTTAATTCTGAACTTTTACGGTTTTGTAATAGCTGCCGACCTTGAAGATAGGCATTATACGCTTCTAAGTTATCGGTTGGTTTTTGTGATAGCGTATCGAGTTCTTCCGGAGAAAGTTGGGCTTTAAGTGCTGCGGCTATCTTTTCTGATATTTCTGTTTGGATATTAAAAATATTATCGGCTGTGAGCTTTCTATCATAAATTTCTGCCCAAAGATGTTCATCGGTTGTTGCATCGATTAACTGCACATTGATGCGAATTTGATTGCCTGAAGTTCGCACACTGCCTTCCAATATATTTTTAACGCCAAGTTCTTTAGCAATTTCTGGAATGGGTTTTTCTGTAGTTTTGTATCTTAAAACTGAAGTTCGGGAGATAACTTTTAAGGCTGATATTTTTGAAATATGAGTCAGCAAATCATCATGAATACCCAATGTAAAAGATTCATTATCTGGTGTGCCAGACATATTTGTGAAGGGTAATACAGCGATGGATTTATCATTTAACTTGTTTGTCTCTGATTTAATCTCAAGCGGGATTTCTTGATCTGCAGATTCAGATGCAATAACCTCGGTTTGTTCAGGTTTTGCAGTTATTGAGGTCCCGAAAAATTTGTCATAAGCAAAACCACCAATAATTAATATCAAAGAACCAATAATAATTAAATTAATCTTACTTCTAGTTTGATCGGTGATGGACTCATCTCGATCAATTTCAGATTCTTTTTTAATACCTTCTGGCGTCAGCTCAAACGCCCAAGCAAAAAGTAGTGCAATGGGAAAGCCTGCCAATAGAAAAATCAAGATAGCTTTTGAAACCCATTCAGGCGCTTCTATGATTGGTACAATTGAACCGATCACTTGCAGAATTAGCCAGCTTACAATCACATAAGCGATGGCGACTTTGAAAACGTTTCTTCTTTTTAGTTCTGCAAAAAGACTCATTGATTAGCCTCTTTTCCTGCTGGACCTAACGCTTGTGGATGCCGTGCAAGCATGCCTTTAAATTCGGGATTATCGCGGAGTTTGTCGAAAGCAGGATCTATCTTGATATAGTTAGGGGATGTAAAACTCGGCGGTGTCAATTGGGGTTCCAAAGTTTTAATGGTTTCGTCGAGCATTCCTGCCATTGCAAAGATACGTGCATATTCATAGAGATCATCTGTTTGTGTGATCGCGTCAGTAGGCGATTTTTGCATTGATAGTTTTAATAATTGCTTCACTTTTTCGGTACGAGCTAAAATGGCCGACATTCTCGCTCGTGGCCGGTATAAACGATAATCATCACCTAAGGTTTCTGCTTTTTTAGCTAATCGCGTCAATGTGGCTAACGCCGCTTGTTTTGCTTTGTTTAGTTCTCCCTGAAAAAAATAAATTTGTGCACGAAAATCATCTCTTAGGAAAATACTCTGGCGCCAGATTTCTTCAGCATCCGTTATTTGATTGACCTTGTTGAGTGCCTCCTGATAGTTCTTATTTAATAGTTGAATTAAAATATATTGTCTGATCATTTCCCTTTCATGGCTAAATTGAAATTCTGTTGTGATACTTTGAGCTTGTTTAATATCTCCTTTTTGATTAAGAACAAGATTTGCGTGATAAAACACGCTCCAAGGATCTGAATTATTAATAGACAGTGCTTTTTCTATTGCAAATGAAGCCTCTTTAAAGCGATACAGGTAGGTATAAGTGTTTGCTATTTCTGACCAATTAATAATAGCTCTGGGATTAAGTTCAAGAGATTTTTGCACGGGTGGTATCGCTTCTTGCCAATGACCTGAACGTCGTAAAACCCAACCCTTAACTGCGGAGGCTTCGGCATCATTGGTTCTTTTGCTAAGGGCTTTATTCAAATACTTTAAGGCTTTAGGATAATCTAAAAATCCCCAATAATAATATAACCCATAGACTCTAGCTAAATCAGGTGAATCAGGATCAAGAATTTCCGCCTGTTTAAGTGATTGTAACGCTTCATCTCTAAAAGACATTGCTCCTTGCTCATGCCAGTAAAATCCTATTTGAGCATATGCCAAACTTATCCACGCCTGCTTAAATTGTGGATCTAATTTTAGTGCCTCATGGAGTAACCCAATACTTATTTGGAATCCAGCAGCGGTACTTTTATAATTGAATTGACGTGCCTGTAAATATAAGTCGTAAGCTTGAAGGTTTTGTGTGGGGGTTTTAAATAATTGACCAACTGTTTCAGGTGCAAGTGTGGCCTTTAAGGCTACAGCTATGGATTTTGATATTTCCGATTGGATATCAAACAAATTATCTACCGTAAGTTTGCGGTCATAAATTTTTGCCCATAAATGTTTGTCGGTTTTAGCATCTATTAATTGCACGTTAATACGCACTCTATTACCCGAACGTTGCACCGCGCCTTCGAGAATATTATTCACGCCCAACTCTTCACCAATTTGCTTGATGTTTTTAGTGGTGTTTTTATATTCCATAACCGAGGTGCGTGAGATAACTTTAAAAGCATTAAAGTTGGCT